>RFTA01000229.1 GCA_009923685.1 Actinomycetota bacterium | reverse complement strand
GAAGTTGTGTAACTTCGGCGATGTTTTGCGGGGTCATGTTTCGCTTGATTTCGAACTTGACCATGACTTCAGGCTATCTATCTTGCGTGCTGTGTAGTGTTGCGTCTTGATGAGCGCGAAGAAATCTGAAGTCTCCACGCGTGCAACCGACGTGTTGCGTTTGTTGAAGCGCGAGTATCCGGTGGCAATTTGTGAACTTACCCACGAGTCGGCGTTTCAGTTGTTGGCGGCGACAATTCTTTCGGCGCAGTGCACGGATGTGCGCGTCAATATGGTGACGCCGGCGCTGTTTGATGCGTATCCGACACCAGCGAAACTCGCCGTCGCTGATGTTGCACATGTCGAGCAACTGGTGCGGTCAACAGGTTTTTATCAGACGAAAGCAAAAAATTTAGTTGGCATGGCGAGCCAAGTTATGACGAGATTTGGGGGCGAAGTGCCTCGCGAGATTGAAGACCTGGTGACTTTGCCCGGCGTGGGCCGAAAGACCGCCAATGTTTTGCGAAGCGTCGTGTTTGGCTTGCCGGGCTTGCCTGTTGATACGCATGTTGGGCGACTTTCGCGACGCTTGGGTCTGACAAAACTTGAGGACGCGGTGAAAGTTGAATATGAGTTGAACGCAATGTTGCCGCCCGAAGAATGGGGTGAATTTAGTTTGCGATTGATTTTGCATGGTCGCCGAATTTGTGATTCGCGCAAACCGCGATGCGAAGAGTGTTTGCTTGAGTCGCTGTGCCCGAGTTCGACACTGCCGACCAAGAAGCTGACGGGTAAAACGGCGACGAAAAAATTGGCGCATAAGGCCGCGACGGGTAAATCTGCGGCGAAGAAGCCGACGAAGAAGTCGACAAATAAGCCAGTTAAGAAAACGAAAGCGAGAAAGAAGTGAGCGAGTCGCCGAATCGAACGAGTGCTTTGGCTGAGTTGGCCGCATTGGCAGAAAATGTCGAGAGATGTCGAGAGAGAATTGTCGCGCTCGCCGAGTCGCTGCGGCTGGCGACTTATGACGCAAAGAAGCCCGAAACTGATGATGGTTTGCTGATGGCGATCTACGAGGCCGAGCGCGGACTAATAAGCGCCGTTCGATTGTTGCATCGCGCAGCGCGAACGCGCTGAGCGTGGTGGGCTAGTGCAGCGCGAACGCGCTGAGCGTGGTGGGCTAGTGCAGCGCGAACGCGCTGA
>RFTA01000228.1 GCA_009923685.1 Actinomycetota bacterium | reverse complement strand
ATGGATGATCCATTCGTAGGCCGAACATTCGGCGAGAAAACCGCCGAGAGTTTGCTCGATGGCGGCGCGGCCGAACACTTTTGTTATCGGCACATTGTCGTATTCGCAGTCTTGCGACATCATGTCGAGGGCTTTCGTCAGATGATGGCCTTGGATCGATTCAAAAAAAGAAGTGACGAGCGCATCAGGGTCTTTGGGTGATGAAGGCATATCTTCAATCATGACACGCCACAACTGGCTAACTCGGCGTTAGTTGTGAGCGCTATAGATAATTAACTGTCGCTCTGGTCGTGCGCGCGGGGTGGGCGAATTATTTTTGCGCGCAAACCTATGGGGGCAATCACTTTGTATCCTGCTAGGTGTCGTTGCTCTTCGTTTTCGCCACCCCAATAGCCGTATTCATGGTTTTTGCGAGCGAACTCGCGACACGGAGACTTGGCCGGGCAACATTTGCACAAGCGACCGGCTTTTTCTTCGCGTTTGATGCGTGCTTGTGGTCGCTCTGAGTTTGGTGCAAAAAATAAACTGCGCTTGCCGATGCAATTTGACTGCTCGCGCCACTTGGCAAGTTGAGCAAGTGCAACAAGTGTCTCGAGTGAAATGTTGCCCGGAAAATTCTCAGAGGTATATGTCACGAACCGTACAATATTTTTAGAAAAAAGTGAAGCAGAAACTTTGCTTGAGAAAATATTTAATTACAAAGATGTAACCATTGCTCGCGAGTTTGCGGTAGATCTAGAGAAGCTCGGCTGCCAGGCTGGCAACTTCGCTGCGTTCGCAAGATTCAAGGGTGATATGGCCGAAGCAACTTTGGCCCGCGAATGCCTGAACCAAAACTGCGAGTGCGTTGTTGCTTTCGCCCATATACGGGGCGTCGATTTGACTCGTGTCGCCAGTGAAAACGACCTTGGTGCCGTCGCCGATGCGGGTCAAGATTGTCTTGAGCGTCGTTGGTTCGAGGTTTTGAGCCTCGTCGACCACGACGATTTGGGCCTGCAGGCTGCGACCGCGCAAGAAAGTGACAGATTCAAGCGTCAATTGGCCGCGGGCGATCAGGTCGTCGATCAGACCTCGGGCATCGCGACTTGAGCGGTCATCGGTTAGCGCGACGACTGCATCGTGAATCGCCGACATCCATGGGTCGAGTTTTTCTTCGAGACCACCGGGCAGAAAACCGACGTCGGCGCGA
>RFTA01000227.1 GCA_009923685.1 Actinomycetota bacterium | reverse complement strand
CCGACGGCGTTGGCAGCGTGCGCTGGTCACCCAACGGCAAACTCATCGCGTTCACTTCACGCACTCAAGATGAGCGCTACACAAAGGATGATGAAGCGTCAATGTCACCGCGCAAAATCGAAACATTTTTCACTCGATTGAATGGCGAAGATTTCGTCTTCGACCGTCCGCAACACATATATATAGTGCCGAGCGACGGCACGGCCGCCCCGCGCAATATCACGCCGGGCACGCACGAACACTCTGGGCCATCGTGGCTTGCCGACTCGTCGGGTGTCATAACAAGTGGCGCGTTGCACGAAACATGGGATGATGATCTCGCCAACGATTTGCATCTCGTGAAACTCGATGGTGAAATCACGACGCTCACTGACCAAAAGGGTGTTTATTACGCACCAAGTGTTTCGCCTGATGGGACACGGGTGGCGTTCGTGGGCTCAGATGATCCATTGACATCGCCGCAAAACGACCACATCGGTGTGCTTGAGATTAAAACTAAAAAGCGTGAGTGGGTTTCGCGTGCGCTTGATCGCACTTTCTCGCCGACGAGTGGCGCAATTGCGCCGATCTGGCAAGACGATAAGACTTTGATCACTTACGCCGAAGATCGCGGCACGGCGCATGTCGTGCAAGTTGATGCGACGGGTAAATCTGCACCGAAGTGGTTGACGTCGGGTCGAAAAATTGTAAAAGCGTTTAACGCGGTGGCCGGCGGCGCAGGCGCAACTATTGCTTATGTCGCTAGCGAAGTGAATCAACTTACTGAGTTGTTTGTGTTGACAAAATCTGGCGAGCGTCGCTTAAGTGATTTGAGCGCGTCGCTTGTTGCTGCGTCGGCACCACAAACTTGGGAGCATTTCACCGTGCCTTGTGGCTCAACATACACAGGCGGGCCAAATGAAATCGATGTGTGGATGATGAAGCCGCGCGACTTTGATGCGGCGAAAAAGTATCCGATGTTGTTGAACGTGCACGGCGGGCCGCATACGCAATATGGCGAAACATATTTTGATGAAGCCCAAATGCAAGCCGCGGCTGGCTTTGTCGTTGTGATGAGCAACCCGCGCGGCTCGAGCGGACGCGAGCAGGCTTGGGGTCAGGCGATTCTTGGCCGCAAACATCCAGTTGCACCCGGCTCTGGTTGGGGTGACGCCGACGTTAAAGATGTTCTCGCGGTGCTTGATGGCGCGCTGGCAAAG
>RFTA01000226.1 GCA_009923685.1 Actinomycetota bacterium | reverse complement strand
CGTCAAGTTCGGCCCCCGCAAAGTCACCTCGCGCCACGATCGTCGAAGCAGCTTGGCTTGAAGCCAACCTTAATAATCCCAAAGTACGCATTATCGAGGTAAGCACCGATCCAGGCGTTTACGAAAAAGGACATATTCCAAACGCAGTCAACTTTCGTTGGCATACAGAGTTTGTCGATCCTGTAAATCGTGACATTGCAAGCCGTGAGCAATTTCAAAAAGCGGTTCGCTCAGCCGGCATCAATAAAGACACCAAAGTTGTTCTTTACGGCGACAAAAATAATTGGTTCGCGGCGTGGGGCGTGTGGATTTTTCGCACATACGGTCACAACGATGTGAGCATTCTTAATGGCGGTCGAGATAAATGGGTCAAAGATGGTCGAGCGTTGAGCCCGATTGCGCCGGTATTGCAGAGCGGCAACTTCACCGCGACTGTCGCTAACACCAACCTTCGCGCGTTTCTCACCGATGTTGTGAAGATTGCCAAGAAAGAAGATCGAACAACAAAATTGGTCGACATTCGTTCAGCTGATGAATTCAGTGGCAAGATTTTTGCACCAGCCGGCTTCCAAGAACTCGCGATTCGCGCGGGGCATATTCCGGGTGCGCAAAATGTCCCATGGTCGTCTGCGGTTTCACCAGACGGTACCTTCCGCCCTGCCGCAGACCTTAAGGCGATCTACGACGCCAAAGGAATAAACGGCAAAAAGAAAGTGATCGTCTACTGCCGAATCGGCGAGCGAGCCGCCCACACCTGGTTCGTGCTCAGTGAAATTCTTGGCTACGAAGTGAAGTTGTACGACGGTTCATGGACAGAATATGGCAACTCGGTTGGCGTGCCAATCGCGAATCCAACCGGCACGGTTTGGGGCAAAGGCTGAGCCTAAAAATTAACGACCGCCGCGGGTCGCTGCTGTTTGCCTTCGCGACGCTTGCAATAATTCTTGTGGGTGCGTTTTGGTTGAACAGCAGCGACGCGACCAACCCGAGTCGACCAGTTTCGTTGTTGCTCGGCGCGGCTCTTGGCGTGGCGTTCGAACAAGGTCGGTTTTGTTTTTTTTGTTTGTTTCGCGAAGCATTCGAAGAAAAAAAGACGCGACCCCTAATTTCAATCGTCGTTGCAATTGCCGTAGGGGCAATTGGCTATGCGTTGATGTTTGGTCTCTATTTGCCGAATCCAAAAGGTGAAGGATTGCCGCC
>RFTA01000225.1 GCA_009923685.1 Actinomycetota bacterium | reverse complement strand
GTCGGTGATCGTCGTATGCGGTTGACCAGAACAGCCTGGTATTTCTCGCTGAAAATATTTATCGCCACCAGCAGTAACTGGGTCGCTGTCGCTAAACGCCGTAAGAAAGGGTTTGTTGAATTTTCGAAGAGACTTCCAGGCTTCGACATTGGCGATTGCCGACGGGTCGTCTGGCGTGATCGGCACGAGTGTCGGAAACACCCTCGCCCCGGCCTTGTAACTTTCGTCAGGAAAAGGTGCATCGTATGCAGCCTTGACATCTTCCGCGAGTGGTTTTATTTTGCAACCGCCTTGCATGATCGCACTGACATTGAAGACGGGTGTTTCTTGGCTGTATTTGCGCCACGCCATAAACGCTTCACTTGGTGGACGATCGCCGATGTTTAAGAAAGTGTTAGCGGCAACGACACGCGAAAATCTTTCTGGCATTGCGGCGACCAATCGCAAACCAATTAATCCGCCCCAGTCTTGACAAACCAAAGTGAGATTGTCTAGGTCGTTGGCGACGAGCCATTGGGTCATCCAATCGACATGCCGTTCGTATGTGTAGTCAGAAGTTTCGGTGGGCTTATCGCTTCGACCAAAACCAATCAGGTCAGGTGCCACGACTCGATGACCAGCCTTAACAAATTTTGGAATCATCTTGCGATAAAGAAACGACCAACTGGGCTCACCGTGCATGCACAAAACCGTTTCGCCCGAAGTGCTTGCACCAGTATCAACATGATGGATGCGTAGAGTCACCGAATCTGAAGTTGGCGTCGCATCGATAAGCGTGTATTTCGGCTCGTATGGCCAGTCAGGAAGCGAGTTAAATCGCTCGTCGGGGGTCTGCAGAATCTTCATAATTTGGGTTGCGATTGGCACATGTCAGCTGCCACAATATAGGAGATGTTTAATTCACAAGGCATTCTTAGCGTTTCTGTCGTCGTCATTCTCTAGGCGCGCGCTTTAAAGCGTGCGCCGACAACCTCCCGCCAGGGAGGTTTTTTTATTCCCCAAATTCAAACAGTGAAAGAAATCAAGAAGTAAGAGCAACAGGAGAGCAAAAATGAAATCGAATCAACAACTAACAGGAGCCCAAGCCCTGATCAAGGGTCTGGAGCAAGAAAAGGTTGATGTGATGTTCGGGTTGCCAGGTGGTTGCATTTTGCCCGCATATGACCCGCTAATTAAGTCGAGCATTCGCCACATTCTTGTT
>RFTA01000224.1 GCA_009923685.1 Actinomycetota bacterium | reverse complement strand
ATCGAAGACCAAGATCAGTGGTGGATGGCGGGCCTGCATCGAAGTGTGTATGTAGAAGAGCGCAGGCGTGTTTGCATCGCAGATACTGTTTGCGTCGCAGATTTCGATAGCAAAACAAAATTAGGCAACCTGACGGTCACGACCGAAGTCAGATTTTTCGGCGAGGTAAATGCGGGTTTCACCGTGCGAACAAAACTTTTTTCGGCGAACCGAAAACAAATTGGGAAAACGAGTTTAGAAGTGGTGCCCCATAATGCCGAGCAACCATATTTGTTCGCGGGCCACAAGACGAACTCGAGTTGGACAATAAAAAACTGTGCGGCTTGGTCGGCCGAGGCACCGAATCTTTATCAAGTCGAGGCAGAGTTGGTTTCGCCATCGGGCGAAGTGGTCGACTTTGTAATACAAAAAATCGGCTTTCGTCGTGTCGAGGTGAAGAATCGACAATTGCTCGTCAACGACCAACCAATCTGGATTTTCGGAGTAAATCGCCATGATCATCACCCAGACAAGGGCAGCACCGTGTCGGTCGAAGACATGCGGCGAGATTTAGAAGTGATGCGGCGACATAACATCACGGCAATTCGTGGTGCGCATTACCCGAACGATTCTGCGTTTTATGATCTTTGTGACGAACTCGGAATGTACGTGGTTGACGAGGCCAACATCGAAGGCCATGCGTTCAACACGAGTATCTGTGATGATTCGCTGTATTTGTCGGCATTCGTCGAACGTGGCGCGCGAATGGTGCAACGCGACCGAAATCATCCGTCGATCATTGTCTGGAGTCTCGGCAACGAAACAGGATACGGCGCCAACCATGATGCGCTCGCCGGGTGGATGAGGCGCACGGACACGACGCGGCCGCTGCACTACGAAGGTGCGATTTTTCACGGTGACAAAAATAGAATCTCAACTTCGAATTGGGTCGACGGCGGACTTCGCGCGAGCGACATTGTTTGCCCGATGTATGTGTCGATTGACGCGATCAAAAAATATGGCGAATCGGGTCGCGGTACCCGTCCTTTAATAATGTGCGAGTACAGCCACGCGATGGGCAATTCAAACGGTTCATTGGCCGACTACTGGCGAGTAATCAGCAACACCCCGGGCTTGCAAGGTGGTTTTATTTGGGAGTTTAAGGATCACGGTTTGCGACAACAAGTTGACGGCAAGACGCGGCTTGCGGTTGGTGGCGATT
>RFTA01000223.1 GCA_009923685.1 Actinomycetota bacterium | reverse complement strand
CCAAGCATAGACCAGAGGCGACTTTTGGTCGTGTCAGAATGTGCGTTAGTTATGGCAAATTTAAGCCTGTTTAGTGAACCACGCGAGTTGTTGCCGTTCGACGGAAGCGCAATTTTGCACAATCGATTTTTTGACGAAGAGTTCACCCGCGAGGCGTTCGAAAAATTGCGAGAAGGTACGCCATGGGAGCAGCCAGAGATCGTGATGTTCGGCAAGAAATATCCGCAAGCGGGTTTCTCGACGTGGCATACCGACACGGGCGTGAATTACGTGTATTCGGGTATCGAGCGCGTCGCCCACCCGATGACCGAAATTTTGCATTGGTTTCGTCGGCGCTGTGAGACGGCGGCGGGGGCGAAATTTAATTCGGTGTTGGTCAATCTTTATCGTGATGGTCGCGACAGCGTAAGTTGGCATTCAGATAACGAGGCGATCAACGGTCGCGAGCCGACAATTGCATCGGTGAGTTTGGGTGCGACGCGGCGCTTTGACTTGCGGCATCGAGAGACTAAACAAACTGTCAAAGTTGATCTAGAAGATGGATCGTTGCTCGTGATGTCGGGGCTCTCGCAGCAATGCTGGGTGCATCAGATTGCTAAGACTGCGCGGCCAGTTGGCCCGCGAATAAATTTAACTTTTCGGCTGGTGACGCCGGTTTAGGCGTTTCGCGTTTTTGAGCGCGCGCGGCGATGGTTCTAAATTTGCCGAGTTAGTTCGCGGCGCCGACAGATTGCGCGCGCAGTGTGATGTCGTTGCAAGACTCGCAAACACTTTGCGGAATCACGCCGAGTTTCATTAAGAAACTAAACATGATGCAACCAAGGCAGACTGCGAACACCGACTCGAGTGTCGCGGCAAAAATTAGTGCGACGATGACTAGTTGCGCTACGAATGAATAGTCGAGCAATGTGAGGGTGAGTGCCGTGGCGGCGAAGGTTAATCCGATTGTTTGGGCAAATCTTTTTGGTGGGCCGGGCACCATTTTGTGATTGAAATTTAATTTTGGAGTGATGATGCGTGTCACGAAAAGTGCGAGCGGGCTGAACGCGGGGCCGGCAATGACGCGTGCGGCGAAACCGTAGGTGAGTGCGAGCAAGACGAGCGTCGAGTTGGTGAGTAGAAATGCGGCGCTGATGATTACGACACCGGCGGCCACCAGCCGTGCGGATGTTTCGTTGGCGGGGTTCGGAAACGGATATCGCTTTGTCATGCGCGCCAGCCTACCTCTA
>RFTA01000222.1 GCA_009923685.1 Actinomycetota bacterium | reverse complement strand
CTTTGCGGTCTTGGCGTGCGTATCCATAAAAAGGACAAACCGCTGTCACGCGTTTTGCTGATGCGCGATAGGCGGTATCGATCATTATCAATTGCTCCATGATCGAGTCGTTGATGCTGCGACCGTCGTGACTGCAATGCGTTTGCATGATGAACACATCACCGCCGCGAATGCTCTCGCCAAATCTCGGCCGTAGTTCGCCGTTCGCGAATTCGACTATGTTCGCGTCGCCAAGTTGAACGTTCAAATGTTGTGCGACTTCTTGGGCGAGTGCGGGGTGAGTGCGACCTGAATAAATTGCCATTCGTTTTGTGGTGACTTTGTCGATGGTTTTATTCACTGCGAGACATCTTAGAACGAATTGCCGAGGGCCTCGCCAGCTTGCGTAGGCCCGCGCGGGTTTGCGCAAGCTGAAGCATGCCCGCGCAGGCTGGCGCCAACTTGCGCTGGCTCGCGCTAGCTTGCGCTAGCTGACGCTTACTCGGGCTACTTTGCGTCGGGCACGACCGTGCCCGGCTCAAGGTTTGCAAACGGTCCGACCTTTGCATTTATACCGATTTTGGCGTCACGGGCGTTCGTCATTTCGACGCGTGACCCTGCGCCAACAACCGTGTTGACAAGACGTGAATTAGGCCCGATCTCGCAGTTGTCGCCAATTTCTGTGTCGCCTTGCAGAATCGTGCCCGGCAACAATGTTACATCTTTGCCGATTTTCACGGTGACATCGACAAATGTGTGTTGTGGCTCGAACATCGTCACGCCCGACATCAGCAACGCCGTGTTGGTGCGATTGCGTAGTTCGCGTTCGGCCATCGCCAGTTGCCAACGATCGTTGACGCCACCGACTTCGTTTGCTGGCGCGGTGTGCGAACCAACTTGATGACCCATGCCTGCCAAAACTTCGATCGCATCGGTCAAGTAATACTCGGACTGCGAATTGTTGTTCGAAATTCGACGCAGCGCGGGGCCGAGAAGGTCGCGTCGAAACGCGTAAATTCCTGTGTTGATTTCATGGATTGATTTGATTTCTGGTGACGCGTCTCGCTCTTCGACAATTTTCAGAATGCGGTCGTCTTTGGCCCGCAAAATTCGACCGTAACCCGTCGGTGAATCAACAAACGCTGTCAACACCGTGGCCGCATTTTTTGAATTCTGGTGTTCATTGACGAGTGTCGAAATCGTGCTCGCTTTTAGCAACGGTGTGTCACCAGGCATGACGATAATTGTCGA
>RFTA01000221.1 GCA_009923685.1 Actinomycetota bacterium | reverse complement strand
ATGCGATCGGTGTCATGTGTGCCAGGTTGCACCGTGTTCACGGTTATGCCGTCGCCCGCAACTTCTCGCGCAACTGTTTTTAGAAAACCAGTCAAGCCCGCACGCGCCGTATTCGACAAAATAAGATTCGCAATCGGCTGACGAACAGCAATCGATGTAACCGCTACGACCCTGCCCCACTTTCGCGACTGCATCTGTGGCACGACAAGTTTGGTCATCGCGATCATCGACATCAAACCGTTTTCAAAAGCCTTGCTGTAACTTTCGACGCTGGTGCTAGAAAAATTGCCGGCTGGCGGGCCACCACTATTCAAAATCAGAATGTCGACATGCCCGAGAATTTTTGTGGCTTGCTCGACAAAACTTGTAGAGCCCGCAACCGACGACACGTCGCATGAAATGCCGACAGATGAATTGCCGATCTTTGCAGCAGCATCATTCGCACGCTGTGCATCACGACCGCAGACGACGACCCGAACGCCGTCGTTGGCTAATGCTTGCGCGGTGGCCAACCCGAGACCCGCAGAACCCCCCGCCACTGCCGCAGTGCGACCTGTCAGCCCAAGATCCATTGACAACAGATTAGAGCCCGCGAGGGCGAGGCGACACCTGTGACACGCTCGTAGCGACCGTGCGGCGACCGGTGCGACGAGCGTGCAATAACCAGTCTCGGGCGAACAGGCCCTTAGAATAAGCCGTGTTAGGTGGTGAGACCCAATGGGCCGATCGGCAATTCCGCCGCGGTCGAGCGAGCGTTACCTTGATGCAATAGCCGACGCGGAGACGTTTCCGTATTGGTTAGATGACGTTGACGAGCCCGACTCGAACCCAACTGCAGTTCACGACGAGAACTGCGACCTGTGCGTGGTTGGTGGCGGTTTCACCGGTCTTTGGACTGCGATCATCGCCAAGCAACGCGATGCAAATCGCGATGTAGTTTTAATCGAATCGCACGAAATCGGCTCGGGCGCCAGCAGTCGCAACGGCGGCTTCATGGACTATTCGTTGACTCACGGCATTGCCAACGCCCAAGAGAGATTTCCTGATGAGGTGTCGATACTCGAACAACTTGGCCGAGAAAATTTCTCTGAGATCGAAAAAGTTATTCGTGAATACAACATCGACTGCGACTTCGAGCGCAATGGTGCAATTGAAGTCGCAAGCAGTTGGCATCCAGAAAATTACACCGAAGAATTGCAAGAAGATTTCGTGCAGTTGCGCGATCTTGGT
>RFTA01000023.1 GCA_009923685.1 Actinomycetota bacterium | reverse complement strand
AAATCTCGAACGCGGCGAGGCATACACGCAAGAAGCGCCGACACTTTGGGATGTCGACTTTGGCACGGCAGTTGCACAGGCCGAACTCGAAGATCGCGAGCGACCCGGCGCGTTTCACAAACTTAAATTTCGCGAGGCCACCGACGAGAGCAATGCGATAATCGTCGAAAGCACTCGCCCAGAATTAATCGCCGCGTGCGTCGGTCTTGTTGCCCACCCCGACGATGCTCGTTATAAACATCTTTTTGGCAAAAATGCGATCACACCAATATTCGGTGTTGCCGTGCCGGTTCACCCACACCCACTCGCGCAACCCGACAAGGGTTCGGGTATCGCAATGGTCTGCACGTTCGGCGATCTCACCGATGTGATCTGGTGGCGTGAATTGAATCTTGCAACACGCCCGACGATCGGTCGCGACGGTCGCTTTGTTATGCAGGCGCCAGAAATTATGTCGCCACAAGCACAAACGCAGTATGCGCGGCTCGCGGGCAAGACTGTGAAACAAGCGCAAACTTTGACTGTCGAAATGTTGCGCGAAACCGGTGAACTCACAGAAGAGCCGCGCGCGATAACGCACCCTGTCAAGTTTTATGAAAAAGGCGACCGTCCGCTCGAGATTGTCACAAGTCGACAGTGGTATATCCGTAATGGTGGGCGTGACGAAAAGTTGCGCGACAAGTTGTTGACTCGTGGCGACGAACTGACTTGGCACCCCGACTTCATGCAGCATCGTTATGCGAACTGGGTCGGCGGTTTGAACGGCGACTGGCTCGTCAGCCGCCAGCGATATTTCGGTGTGCCGATACCGCTGTGGTATCGGCTCGATGCAAATGGCGACATTATTTATGACAACCCGCTCGTGCCGACTGTCGATCAATTGCCCGTTGATCCGAGCACCGACGTGCCACAAGGCTTCAGTGCTGATCAACGCGGTGTGGCTGACGGTTTCACTGGTGACCCCGACATCATGGATACTTGGGCGACTTCGTCACTCACCCCGCAACTTGCTGGTCATTGGGTTGATGACAGTGATTTGTTCGAAAGAATATTTCCGATGGATGTTCGACCGCAGGGTCACGACATCATTCGCACATGGTTGTTTTCGACGATGGTGCGCTCGAACTTTGAACACAACTTGGCGCCGTGGAAGAACGCTTGTCTTTCGGGTTGGATTCTCGACCCTGACCGCAAAAAAATGTCGAAGTCAAAAGGCAACGTAGTAACGCCATCAGATTTGTTCGATCAATATGGCAGCGATGCGGTGCGATATTGGGCGGCATGCGCGCGACCAGGTGTCGACACGGCATTCAGCGAAGATCAAATGAAAGTTGGGCGCAAACTTGCGACAAAACTTTTGAATCTGTCAAAGTTCGTACTAGGTGCTGGTTCAAATGAAATGGTCGGCACGGCGAGCGCGGGCACGGGCACTGGTGCAGCGAGCGGCAGCGCGGTCGCCAAGCCAAAAGATTTAGTTGATCAAGCAATGCTCGTGAGGCTCGCAGAGGTCGTAGATGAGTCGACTACTGCGCTCGAACAATTTGATTATGCACGAGCACTTGAACGCACTGAATCGTTTTTCTGGTGGTTCTGCGACGACTATGTCGAACTCGTCAAGACTCGCGCCTACGGCGAAAATCAAGATTCTTCTTCGGCGCGGGTTTCGTTAAATCGTGCATTGAGCATCGTGCAACGTTTGTTCGCCCCGATGTTGCCGTTTGCAACTGAAGAAGTTTGGTCGTGGTGGCAATCGGGTTCGATTCATTGCGCAACCTGGCCAACGACTGCCGAGACGCTCGAGGGTTTTGACGCTTCACCAGATGCGATTGAGGGTCTTGATGCAATTTGCTCGGTGCTTGGTGCCGTGCGACGCACAAAAACTGAGGCAAAAGTTTCGCAGCGAGCCGAGGTGGCAAAACTGGTTGTCACCGCCGATACAAAAATGGCGAAGATACTTCGGGCAAACTTGCACGACTTGCGCAACGCTGGTTCGTTGCAAGAAATTGAATTCATCGAGTCAGATTTGACTGCCGAACCTGCCAAGGTTTCTGCTCAGGTCACACTGGCTTCGCCACTAAACTAAAAACAACATGGCGCGGGCAAGACGAGCAAAAAGTGGCGTTGTCGCGCGGCCGAAACTGCACTATTTGGTGCTCGCATTCAATATTTTCGTGATTCTTGCCCTCGTGACGAGTGCATTGGGTTTGTTTTGGATCAGTGGTCGGCTAAACGATCGTCTGGTCGTCACTCTCGACAAACCCGCCAAGCCAAACGCCAGCGATGACGGGGCGCCACTCGGCACAGACTGGGATCTAAACACTGAAAATCTCGACGCTGAAAACTTCTTGCTCACAGGTTCTGACAACGGTGCGTGCACAAGCCCAGACAGCGCAACGTCGGGCGGTGTCGGTGACCGCACGAGTTTTGGTGAACGCAGCGACACGATCATGATCATTCGCATTGACCCAAGTTCAAAACAAGCCGCGATACTTTCGTTTCCGCGCGACTTGTGGGTCAACATTGCCGGCACGACTCGCCAGAACCGAATCAACTCGGCATTTCAAAGCACCGACCCGAACCGACTAGTCGCGACAATCAAAGAAAATTTTGATATTCCGGTCGATCACTATGTCAATATCAACTTTTGCGCGTTCAAAGAGATAGTCACCGCTGTTGACGGTGTGAAGGTGCCGTTTTTATTCCCGACTCGCGACCGAAAGACCGGCTTCAATGTCGCCACGCCCGGATGCATCAATTTTGACGGCGACACTGCCCTTGCATACGTTCGATCTCGATCTGGTTATCGATATTTTGATCCGACGACACAAGAGTGGCGCGAAGACCCCACTGGCGACCTTGGTCGCATTAAACGCCAACAAGATTTTTTGCGGCGCTCAATGCAACGGGCGCTCGACAAAGGCTCAAAGAGTTTGTCGGTGGCAAACAATTTGCTGAACGCGGCTCTTAAAAACGTGATCACCGACGACGAACTGACCCCGCGTGGCATGCTGACTCTCGCCCAAGCGATGCGCGACTTGAACACACAATCGATTGCGACATACACGATCGATTCTTCTCCGAAACGAATAGGTGACATGTCGGTACTGATTCCGTCGTTGAAGACTGACGCGATGCAAGAAGTATTGGCGATTTTTCAAGGGCGATCACCAGTTGTAGCGCAAGGTGCTTCGTTGCGAGCAAACAACTCATCGAACTTCGCGCTGGCTTCATATCGCATCGGTTCGGTTACGTTGCCGGCGATTGCACGCACGACAGACGGTGTTGTGCCGCCAAACGACCCCGCGTGCCGATAACCAATCGCTGAGTCGCACTCGGTTGCCTCACAACGAATGCCTCGCTGACGCTCAGTTGAAGCACGACTAACATAAGCGAAGGGGTGTGATGCAAATTTTTATCGCAATTGTGCTCGTCGCGGCCGCATATGCACTTGGCACCTTTCCGAGCGCGGCGATAGTTGCCGGCAAAAAAAATCTTGACATCACCAAAGTTGGCTCGGGCAACCCTGGCGCATCAAATGTGATTCGCAATCTGGGTTGGAAGACGGGTCTAGCTGTTTTCTTGCTCGACATGGCCAAGGCGGCAATTGCAGTTGGGCTCGCGTGGATCGTCACCGACGACCGACATGATCCCCTTTCGTATTTGTGTTTGTTTGCGGCGATACTCGGTCACTCATACCCGGTCACGCGCAAGTTCAAAGGTGGAAAGGGTGTCGCGAGCGGCGGCGGCGGAATGTTCGTGTTGTTTCCGCTGACCAGTCTGGTGTTGTTCAGTTCGTGGTTCGTGTTGACGAAAACTACGCACAAAGCTTCGATTGCTTCATTGACGATTTCGATTGCGTTGCCGTTCGGCATCTATTACGAAGGCGCGGAAGGTTGGGAGATTGCCGCGACGCTTGCGCTGGTCGGGTTCATCATCGTCAAACATTTGCCAAATCTTCGCCGTCTGAAAACTCACGAAGAACCCGACATCATCTAACATCGTCGCATGCTGGCGATGGCCTCTGTAAAAAAACTGTCAACGTACTTTGACCGATATCCTAAAAAATATCTTTGGTTAGCAGCAATAATCGTCGGCACCCTCGCCAGAGTTGCTGTCGCATCTCTTGGACATAATGGTGATTTCGATTTTTGGCTTCGACACGCTGAAGTAATTAGGAACGGCGGAAATCTTTATGAGGGCGGAGAGTCCTATGGGTATGGTCCTGTATGGATGTACCTGCTCAGATTTGCAGATCTAATTCAAGGTATTTTCCCTGAAAATCGAAAAATCTTTCGCCTGGTAATCATCCTCGTACTCACATTTGCTGACTTACTGATCGCCGCAATAATTGCCCGCAGATTCTCACACTATGCAGCACTTCTTTTCTTTCTAAACCCAGTCTCAATAATTATCACCGGCTATCACAATCAATTCGACAACATTGCAATCGGTGCTGGTCTATTCGCAATTATTGTCTTGACCAATTGTGACGAAAAAGAAGCCAAGAAAACATACTGGGTTGGATTGATACTTGTTGGTGTAAGTATTGCCATTAAACAAGTGCTCATCTTCTTTCCGATTTGGCTGTTTCTAAGACCAGGCATATTAAAGCAAAAAATTTCTCGACTCGTAACTCCTTATCTGGTCTTTTGCGCTGGATTTATACCGTGGGCGACATCATTCGAAAAAATCGAGGTTCTTGTTGGGGAGATTTTTCCTCGTCGTGGTCGTTCTGGACTTTTAATGACGCTTATTGGCGCCGACTACGAAGGAATCATACGTGGCTCCAATTTTGATGATCTTGCACATCGTGCTATTTCAATAGTTTTTGTTTTACTCGTCGCGTTACTTGGTTGGTTGATGCGACGGCGTTCCCTATTTGACTCACTAATTGTCTATTTGGTGGCGATAGTTGCGTTTGCGCCGGCATATTCGCAACAACAGTTGATTCTGCCGCTTATTGCTCTGTTTGTATACGCCACAATTGAGCTGAAGGTTTTCTATCTGTTGACGTTGCTTTTCATGATCCAAAATTCAGATGAATTGGGGTACGAGTTTCTATTCCCACACTTTTTCAGATTGAACGGCACAATCTACGCCTGGCTCCAAGTGTTGTTGCTTATTTTTGCACTGCGGATCGTGTTTCCGAAACATCCGCAGAATCTTAAATCTCGCCATCTACAAATTGCGCTCAAGTTAGATTAGACAGATGCTGGCGATAATTGATTCGTTTTTTGAGTGGTTGAAAGAGTCGTCGTCGTCGCCGTGGTTTTATCTGGTGATTTTCGTGATCGCGACGCTCGACTCGGTGTTGCCGATCGTGCCGAGCGAAACTTTGGTCATTGTTGGCGGTGTTACCGCTGGCGCAGGTGACTTGTCGATTGCGCTCGTGATTTTGTGTGGTGCCAGCGGTGCATTCGTCGGCGACAACTTGAGTTATTTTCTCGGCCGTGAAGCCAGCGACTGGGTGGTCAAGCGACGCACACGAACCGAAAAAGGCGCGAAGCAACTCGCAAACATCGTCGAACAGATTCATGAGCGCGGGGGTTTGTTGTTAATTACGGCAAGGTTTATCCCAGGCGGTCGAACTCTGTTGACGCTTGCTTGTGGCGTGACTCAACAACCCAGAAAATGGTTTGTCGGTTGGGCAGTTGTCGCGGCAAGCATTTGGGCAACATATGCATCACTGCTTGGCTTCATCGGCGGAAAGTCATTTGCCGACAATCACACCAAGGCATTTTTGATCGCCTTCACCGGAGCGTTTTCGATAACGGTCGTCATAGAACTCGTGCGCGCAGTAGCGCACAGGCGCAAGCGCGACAAGTAATTCGTTTAATTCACGGCTGTAAAGTTAAGGCAGTGACTTTGCAACTCAGTGTTGATTCTGCGGCTTGGGGTCGTCATGTTTCTGAAACTGCGAACAGCCTCGGCGACCTGATACCTGTCGTCAAGGGCAACGGCTATGGTTTTGGTCGCCCGACACTTATCGAGCACGCCAAGAAATTGTCGAGTGACATTGCCGTTGGCACAATTTTTGAGGCTAATGATGTGCCTAGCGACTGTCGTGCCTTTGTGCTCACGCCCGTCGGCAAGGTTCTGCCACCGGCAAAAAACCTCGCCGGCGCAAAGTCATGGTGCCGAAATCAGCGACATTATTTCGAGCGTCGACTCAAATTTGCCGTGGCTCGTCAGCCATATCGATGCCGAGAACCTCGCCAATCTGCGTAAGACACATGTCGCCAGAGAAATTCGCGTTCGAAGTGGCACGCATCTTTGGCTTGGCGACAAATCAATGTTCGAACTCAACGCAGATGTGCTTGATGCGCGTCCAGTAAAAAGCGGCGACGTTGTTGGTTATCGCAACATCACGCTTCATCAAGATGGCACTCTCGTAATGGTCGGCGCTGGCACAAGCCACGGCGTGCAACTTGTCGGTGCCGAGTTGAGTCCATTTCATTTCAACTCAACGCGTCTTAGCCTCGTCGAGCCGTCACACATGCATACGTCGATGGTGTTTGTGCCTGCTAATCAGGTGGCGCCAAAGCCTGGCGACATGGTTGACGTACAACAACCGCTCACTCGCGTCTACCCCGACATTATTTCTTGGATCTAACAGTGCCGAGTCACGCAAGTGATCGCCAACTTGAGAAGCGCTTCGCCTCGCTCGATGTTGCGCGCACAATCGCCCTCTTTGGCATCATCGTGCTCAACTATCACGGCTACTTGAATTTTCAAAGCACCAGTTCGACGACCGCACCGTCGGTCTTTGAGCGCTGGTGGCACCCGTTTGAAGGTGCATTGGCGAATCCGTTTCCGGTCGGCTTCGTGATGGTCGCTGGCATGGGTGTTGCGTTGTTGTTGCAAGATGTCGCCCGTGCGAACGCGCACCAGGATGCACAAGAAATTGCTCGCGCACGCACAGAGGCTCGATGGCGACTCGCCCGCCGTGGACTTTTTCTATTCACACTTGGTTACGGCATCGAATGGATATGGGCTGGCACGATTTTGCCTTACTACGGCGCATATTTTGTCGTTGCCAGCATCATCGCAACTTGGTCGGCGCGAAAACTTATTGCACTCGCCGTAATTTCGACATTGGCTGCAGCGGTTATTCAATGGTGGCGACTTGAGCAGTCATTCGCCGGCAACCTGACAACTTGGCTTTCGCCGAGCACGCCAAACACACCGCGCAACTTGTTGATTCGCCTATTTATTGATTACACACATCCGTTGTTTCCATGGTTGGCATTTTTTATCGCCGGCATCTTGCTCGGTCGCAACTACCAAGACATCGTCAAAATTCGTCGCAAACTATTAATTGCAGCTGTGGTTAGCGCAGCCTTTGCCTACATTGCAAACGCAATCGTCAACTCACTCGTTGGCAAAGATGCCGACAACGGCATTAGCAGCGCACTCGTCTGGCGTCACTTGGTGTCTACTCAGCCGTTTGATCGCAGCGTGTTGTATGTTTTGGCGTCGCTCGGCGTAGTCGTCACCGTATTTTTAATAATCACAATCTTGTGCGAAAAGTTTCATGACTCAATTAGTCTGCGCGTTGCGCAAACAACTGGTCAACTCACATTGACAATTTATTTGGCACACATTTTCATTTACAACATCGTCGTCACTCAAGCAGGTCTCGTGCAGCCGACTGGCCTTGACACCGCGATGGCGATGAGCATCGTCGTTTATGTCGCCGCAATCATTTGGGCAAATTGGTGGAGCCCGCTTTTTGGTCGCGGCCCGGCC
>RFTA01000220.1 GCA_009923685.1 Actinomycetota bacterium | reverse complement strand
ATGTGCTCGGCCACCAACTGCGTAAACAGATCTACGACATCAAGTAATTCGTCCTTGGCAAGGTCAAACCGACCCGCCTCAATGTGCACGATTCGGTGATTTGGTTCGACTTCTACAATTTTCGGCAAACCTTCTCGCCACGCACGTGTATATGTAGTGCAATGCACATCTTTTTGGGCCATCGCCGAAACAAGTTCACGAACATAAACGTTCATTCCACCACCGTCACCGACACCTGGCTGCGCCAAGGGCGATGTGTGCATAGAAATGACCGCAACGCGCTGCATTTGAAGATTAAACCTATCGCTTTAGTCGGGTATTGCCTCTACTCAAGGTAACTAGTCGGTTGCCAACTGATAACTAGTTAACCGTTAGTCGGTCAAGAGAGTGTCGACATTTGCGCCACCGTCTTTGTATCGCTTGACCAACTCGGTAGTCAGCGCATCGATTTTGGCGAACAAACTTTTTCGTTCGGCTGAACGCGCAAGTTCAAACTTTTCGATTTCGGCAATTGCTGACTCAAGAGCATCGTCGTCGAGCGTACGCAACTCACCAAAACCCACTCGTTCACAAAGACTTTCAAGTTCGACTACCAACTCGTGATCTGCTGAAATATTTGTTTCGCGCGGTGGCCGTGACGAACCTCCACCGTGCTCCTGGCCGAAAACGTTGGCAATATCGACCACGCTCATGCCCGATGCGGGCGTGCCATCGACGCGACGGCGCTGTTCATCGCGAGCCAGATCGCAACGACCCTGCGCCATGCGACGAACTAACGAAATTACATCTTCTTGCATCTGCAAGTTGGCGCGTGCGCTACGCAATTCGGCGGTTGTCATCGCGTTCGGATCGCCTAAAACCGTCATCGTTTAAACCACACCTGTACACCGAGCAGCATTTTGGTCGCCAACTCGTCACGACTTGGGCAACCACCTGAGACCGGCGGCAGAATTGCGACTTCGTCGGCATCGGTCACAATTGTGCTGCCAACTGCTTCTTCGCCGTTCAACCAAATTCGGCATGTCTTCATCACAGCGACAAATTCTGCACCAAATTTCTCGGCGGCAGTCTGCAAAACTTCATCGATAGTTTTGCCCTCAATATTTTCTAATGACGTGCCAGCGGCCTGTCGGGCCGATGCAAAAAGTCTCACTCGAGCCATGCAGTCAGGTTACCCAAGCCACTACCCTGCGATGAGTGTCTGAATCAATTCGCATTGCCAAATCGACG
>RFTA01000219.1 GCA_009923685.1 Actinomycetota bacterium | reverse complement strand
TTCGTTGCGCGGCGAACCCGCTCGACGAGGTCAGCCTGAAACGCATATTAAATGTGCCCAAGCGCGGCATCGGCGACACAACTGTTGATCGCCTCGATGCGTATGCGAACAAAGAACAGATTGCGTTTGCACTTGCATTGCGTCGCACGGCCGACGCCGGCATTGGCGGTGCAGCGGCAAAAGGCATCGCCAGTTTCGTCGCTTTGATCGACGACCTTGAGTCTCGACTTGGGCAAGGACCAGGGCCGGTGTTGCGCCATGCGCTTGAAGCAAGCGGATACTTGAGCGAACTGCAGGCCGAAGGCACTGTCGAATCAGATGGTCGCTACGAAAACTTGGCCGAACTAATTGGCAGCGCAAACGAATTCACGCAAGTCGACGAATTTTTAGAACAAGTCGCACTAGTTGCCGACACCGATCAACTTGACTCTGACAACCATGTCACGCTGATGACATTGCATTCGGCAAAGGGTCTCGAATTCGAAGCCGTGTTTATAGTCGGCATGGAAGAGGGCATTTTTCCGCACAGTCGCGCACTAGTCGACCAGA
Organism: Actinomycetota bacterium; assembly: GCA_009923685.1. Lineage (GTDB taxonomy): Bacteria > Actinomycetota > Acidimicrobiia > Acidimicrobiales > Ilumatobacteraceae > BACL27. Next base: position 681 of record RFTA01000219.1, on the reverse strand, counting down.
ACGAACTCGAAGAAGAGCGTCGCTTGGCTTATGTTGGCATAACGCGCGCGAAACAAAAATTGTCTTTGTCACACGCCTGGAGTCGTAATTTATACGGCTCGAAGCAATACAACCCACCGTCGCGATTTTTGGACGAGATACCCGGCGAATTGTTGCAACGCGAGGGCAGCACAGATTCTGGCGCCGATGAAGGACGAGGCAGTTTTCGTCCGCGACCTGATCAAGGCACCGGCAAAAAAATTGAATGGACGCGAGCGACCGTGCCGAAATATCGCCGCGATGGCGATGCGGTTGGCGATTTGACTGGCGCGAACTCGGGTCTGAAAGTTGGCGATGACGTCGAGCACCCGTCGTTTGGCGAAGGCGTGATAGTCAACATTCGCGGTTCTGGCGAATCTGCAGAAGCGACGATCGAATTTGTGAATCACGGCAAGAAACATTTAGCGATGGCATGGGCGCCACTCAAAAAAATTAACTAGCGGGTTAGAAAACTTTTAGCCCGCGCGCAAATCAATTAACAGCGTGCGCAGATTTTCGACGATGGGTCGAACATCGAGGGGCAGTTGCAGTTGCTCAACGCCGAGCGTGCGACCTTCGCAATCTTTGAAGTTACGTGAGTTGGCAATGTGCTCGACCAGACAAGATTCGTCGCGGTCGGCGGGGTAGGCATAGTAAACCTGC
>RFTA01000218.1 GCA_009923685.1 Actinomycetota bacterium | reverse complement strand
CTAAACCTTCAAGGGCGAAGTATTCGCACTGAATTGGAACAAATACCTCAGTTGCGGCAGTAAGGCCATTGACCGTCAATAGACCCAAACTTGGAGGGCAATCAAGAATCACATAGTCGTATTGGTCGATTACCGTGTCGATGGCTTTTTTGAGTCGCTGTTCACGACCCATTTCAGGAACGAGTTCGATATCGGCACCCGCAAGATCTAGGTTGGCTGGAGCAATAAACAGATTTTTGATCGCCGTAGGCTCGATGCAATTTTCAAGCTTCTCGCCCCGCAACAAAACGTCGTAAATAGTGGCATCAAGATCGCGAGCATTAATGCCCAGGCCAGTTGAAGCATTGCCCTGTGGGTCAAGATCAACGACCAAAACTCGATAGTCGAATTCGGCCAAACTCGCCGCAACGGTGATCGCTGTCGTGGTCTTGCCTACCCCACCCTTTTGGTTGGCAAAGGCGATGACTCGAGGCAGGGTCGGCAAAGCATCCATGTATTCAGACTAGTTAGTGGGTGTCGCGACTTTATGGATACACGATCCAACGTTGTTTCACGTGAAACATTTCTATCGAGGGGTATGGGTCAGTCTGAGTGTTTCACGTGAAACAAAGCCACAGCCCCCAACCTCTTGGGGGTCGATAAACCGAGATCTGCCACTTCGTCAGGGTTCCATCGAGATTGTGTCGTTGGTGGTGGCTCGCTAATTATTATGACTCCACCGGTTCTAACTAAGTCGCGAGATAGCCGAAGGGTTTGAAGCGGTGGGCCAAGACCGCGACTAATTGCTGCATCAAACTGCTTATAAAACTTTAGATCACGAGTCAGGTCGCCGATCTCTGAGCATTTTACTTCTACGTGTTCAGCAAGGCCCAAGGCCAACACAGATCGGGTTAAAGAGTCGGTTCGACCAGAACGGCGATCAACCAAAACAAGGTCAAGTTCAGGTCGCTCGAAGGCAACTATCAAACCCGGCACTCCGGCACCCGAACCCAGATCAACAACTCGCCTCGCTGTGTCTGGTATCGCTCGAGCAAACCACAATGCGTGGGTGATTATTTGATCAACAGGGGCATCTGACAGGGCGCCAATTCTTTGTGCCGCCCGCAAGACAGGCTCAAGGGCCACGAATTTGGCTGGGTTGTATATATGACTATTTTTAGCCATGTCGGGTTCTTCAGACATGACTAAAAACTAGTCAAAACATCATTCGGCGTCTGATGAACTCGAGTC
>RFTA01000217.1 GCA_009923685.1 Actinomycetota bacterium | reverse complement strand
ATTCAACGTAGCCGCATCGATATTGGCGATGTTGTGTTCAACTAGCGGCTTTAGACCGGGCAACTCTTTGCCGTTGCCATAATAAAACTCGCCAAGCCAAACCTCTTTTACACGCAAACCTTGCGAAATTTCGTCCAGTTCTTCTTCGACCGTGGCCGTAAATGTGTAGTCGACGAGTTCGGTGAAATGAAGTTTCATCAACTTCACGACCGCGAACGCCGTCCACGACGGCACGATTGCTTGGCCCTTCTTCCATACGTAACCGCGATTCAAAATTGTGCCGAGAATTGCCGCGTATGTGCTCGGTCGACCGATGCCGAGTTCTTCAAGTTTTTTTACAAGCGTCGGTTCTGTATATCGAGCAGGTGGTGACGTCTCGTGGCCATTCGCTGAATATTTTTCGATCTTGACCTTGTCGCCGACTTTCATCGGTGGCAGCAGCGCTTCTTTTTCTTCAGACTCTGAGTCTTCTTCAACTTCTTGATATGCCTGGCGGTAACCGGCGAAAGTGATCGTCGTTCCGCTTGTTGAAAACTCGCAGTCTGCTTTGACAGAGCCAATTGTGTTTGCTCCGAGCTTGACAGTAACGGTCGTTCCAGTCGCATCAGACATTTGCGACGCGAGCGTTCGCTGCCAAATAATTTTGTAGAGTGCGAGTTCGCGAGCATTAACTTCAGCAGCGATGACATCTGGGCTACGCAGCGGCAACGTTGGTCGAATTGCTTCGTGTGCTTCTTGTGCGTTTTTGACTTTCGATTTGTATTGTCGAGGTTCGGCCGACAAGAACTCTTTACCGAACGCAGTCGAAATTTCGCTGCGCACCGCCGTCATCGCATCATCACCCAAAATGACGTTGTCGGTTCGCATGTAAGTAATGAAGCCGCCTTCATAAAGACTTTGGGCAAGTCGCATCACTTCGCTCGCCGTTATGCGCAGTTTGTTGCCACCCTCTTGTTGCAAAGTGCTGGTCATAAACGGCGCACGTGGCGACTTGCGATATGGCCGATCTTCGACACTGCGTACCTCGAGGTCGACATTGGCTAGCCCTGCAACGAGTTCGCCAGCCTTCGATTCGGTGATAACCACAACGCCTTCTTTGACCACGCCGTGCGAATCAAAGTCTTTGCCCATCGCGATTCGCGAACCGTCGACCGACTGCAAACCCGCGCTAAATATAGGTGTAGTCGCGCTCGTGGCTTCAAGATCCCAATAGCCAGCGGCGACGTGGGCCATTCGTTCTTCTTCGCGTTCGACAACCAA
>RFTA01000216.1 GCA_009923685.1 Actinomycetota bacterium | reverse complement strand
CGCGGCTTTCTTCGTGACTTTCCTCTTGGCAGGCTTCTTCTTGCCGGACTTCTTTACACTTTTCTTCGAAGATTTCTCCGCGGCTTTCTTCGTGACTTTCCTCTTGCCAGGCTTCTTTTTCGCGCGCTTCTTCGCGGCTTTGCGCTTGCTATTTTTTGCGCTTTTCTTTTTTGATTTCTTGCTTTTTGATTTTTTGCGGGATGCCATTTCTTTAAGGTAGTGCGCCAACCTGCCACAATGCAATAGCGTGCAAATCCTCAAATTTTGGGTCGCTTCGACCGACAATGTGCAACTCAGCGCTTATAACTACATCGCCGAGTCGCGTTCACCCGCTTCGAGTGTTCTTTTTTCGCACGCCAATGGTTTTCACGGCAGATGCTTTGATCCCGTCATCGAGGCGCTCGTCGACAATGTCGAGTGCATCTCGTTCGACTTGCGCGGTCATGGTGATTCATTCGTTAGCCCCGAGTGGCCGGTCGTCTGGCAAGGTTATGGCGACGACGCCCTAGCAATAGCCAAAAAAATTTCTAAGCCTTCGATCGCGGTTGGCCATTCAATGGGTGGTGCTGCCCTCGTCATGGCGGCGCTGGTCGAACCCAAACTGTTTCGTGCTTTGATTCTTTACGAGCCGATAATTTTTCCACCTGCGGTTCGTGAACTTGCGTCAAAAAATTCTGCTGCAAGTCCGATGGTCGAAGGTGCTCGCCGTCGACGCAAAACTTTTGCGTCACGCGCAGAGGCGTTTGCCAACTATGCGTCAAAACCGCCGATGAAGGCGTTTGACCCGCGCGCCCTACATGCATTTGTTGATCACGGTTTCAAAGACGTGTCAGATCACGTCGAACTCAAATGCTCACCCGAACACGAGGCGCGAAATTTTGAGATGGGTGCGATCCATCAAACTTGGGATCAACTCGAGAACCTCAAGGTTCCCACTTGGGTTGTCAGCGGTGCGCAACAGACGGGCCAGCCCTCTGGGTTCGCCGCCAACATCGCCGAGCAAATTGCTGGTGCGCACTTCGTTGAATGGCAAGACTTGAATCACTTTGGGCCGATGCAACAACCCGAACGACTCGCCGAACTTGTGCTTGAAGTCGACCGTCTCACTTCACCGAACACCTAATGGCTAGTTTGTCCTTGCCGTGACTTCTGCTGTTTATCAAACGCCCGTGACCCTGTCGCCTTCGCGAATCAGCAACTTTCGCTCCTGTCCGTTGCAATTTCGGTTCGCGTCGATCGAAAAACTTCCGCAGCCACCGCAAATTCATCTCGTCAAGGGCA
>RFTA01000215.1 GCA_009923685.1 Actinomycetota bacterium | reverse complement strand
ATTTTGTTGGCGTGACCCCGACCGACACGCTGTCAATAACGCCGTCGTTTGCGAGCGTTAATGCTTCGTCACCTAAACGTGTGGCGCTAATTTTGGCGGTGAACATCATGCCCTGTGGCGTGTCTACGCGCTCGACAACTTTGCCGACAATCTGGTTGCTGTCGTGTTGCATAAATAGTTTCGGGTCGCGGCCCGTGACCGGCAACGACCCTTGCAGAAATCTTACTTTAGTGCCGTCTAAAACTGTGGCTGTTTCGTCATAGGTCACGGCTACACCTGAGATTGTGCGCGACGGCTTATCGCCAGCCGCCGCGTCAACCGTGATCTGTGAGGGGGTAAGTCTGATCATGTTTTTATAGTATCCCGTTTGGTACTGGCTCGTTGGTATTGTCCTCGCGGTAGTCGCTCATTGAGTATTCGCCGGTCAAGTAATCCTCTACATCAAATTCGACGTAGGTGCCGTTGGGTAGAACGTTGTTTTGGCTTAGTGTGCCAGCAATACAATCTGCATAAGCACGCACACCAAATGTCCACAAGTCCATGCGCGATTCGGCAGATGACTGGTACGAATATGACCCGACCGATATGCCTGCAAGGTATGGCGGTATGTTGCAAAGTCGAGCCATTTCCATAGCCTGAAATTCGGCGCTGTCAATCAACAACATTTTGTCGGTTTAGTTCGCCGCCTTGAAACACGATTTGTTTTGACGGTGCAAACCACACCGGGCCTGATTGATCGAGTGTTTGTATCATCGCGGCTGGCAGTCGAGTAAATGACGCCGGGAAACCGTCAGCGGTTCGCGATGTCACATACCAAAATGCGCGACCGAAAAAAAATAGGTCGTCAAATGTCCACGCCAAAATATGATTGTTTGGTAACGTCGGGTCAATACGACGCAACCATGTGCGTGGCGCTAACGGCACCTTTTCCATTTCGTCGCCATTCCAAATTTCGTTGTACATTTTTAGTTGCATACAAGCAACGACGCTGGCCATAAGATCGCGTGCTCGACTGATTGTCGGCACACTCATCGCACGGTTGCGTGCCGGGCCTTCAATGTACGAATAGTATTGGCCGATCATTTGTGCGCCACCGTTGTTGACGCCGTTCGTGTAATAACTTGCGCCACCAGCGGCGGCCGCTTTAGTTGGTTGCGGTGATATCGCCGCTTTGTTGACGGTGCGGTTAAATAATGCCATGCGCCAAGTATGCCACTAAAACAAATGTGTGGTGTGTATAGGTAGCCGCCAAACCGTAACCGGAAAAGTAAGGCGACTGACGGCTACCC
>RFTA01000214.1 GCA_009923685.1 Actinomycetota bacterium | reverse complement strand
GACAAGCGAGTTCAAACTGGGTGTTTCAAGCAACAGCGTGGTGCGAGTGCCATCTGGCTTTGGCGCGCCAACTATCAACTGAATGTTGGCCTGTGATCCGTATGCTGCCGGAATTGCGGCAATGTTTGGTTTGCCGGTTGTCGGGTCGTTCGTCGGACCCATCGCCGCGATACCTGGGTTAAGAACTTGAGCCAGCAGTGCGGCATGCCGTGACTCTTGCTGACCGATGCGAATGGCGTCGGCACGCAATTTTGGATCTGAAATCATTTCGACCACGCCTTGATAGGTCTGTGCCGCGAGATTTTCGAGTGCGTGCGCGAGCGCAATGACATCGACGCCGACATTCGGGTTATTGTCGTCGGTGATCAGGGCAAGCGCAGGCGTGAGATATAGATCGTTGATACGCACATTCAGGCAACGATGCTCTTTGCCGCCAAGCGCCTTGACCAAACCGTTGACGGCGTCTGCGTGTGCTTGGTGATCATCGCGAAATCGCTTGGCGATTTCTGTGGCACCAGCGAGTTCGCCTTTAAAAACACCCAGACCAAGCGCGGCCGTATATGTATCGATGGCGTTATATTCGAGCGATGCCGCCGTGCGCAACAACACCGCATCTGTAACTTCGGCTTCTGCCAATGCGGTTGTAGACGGTGCCTCACCAAGTCTGGCGATTGCGCCGTCGTCGATGACACCTGACTGCTTGCCACACGCCGCCAAAACGATGCCAGACGCGAGCGACAAACCGCTCAGGCGCAACAACTCGCGACGACTTAGTTTGTTCGGCTGGTTGGGCTGGTTCGGATAGTTCGAATAGCTCATGGCGCGACCAACGATTGTGCCGTGTTTTCGAGCGCGAGATCTAAATTTGTCGAAATGCGCGTCGCAAGCATCGCCGCGTGTCGTGCTTCGACGGTTGTGATCGACGCAAGCAGCGAAGCGTGTTTTGCAGATTCAAGTTTTGCAATAATCGCCGTGTGCGTGGCGATCGCCGTGTTCTCTAGTTCGAGCAGAGTTGTCCAAAGGTTGTCGGCGTTTGAAAGCAGAGCAAAAAACCGGGTGTATGCCTCGTCGTTGCGTTGAATCGCCGCGCGTTTGCTGAGCACGCCATTGAGCGTTTGTTCGTATGCCGCGTGATGGCTATGCAACAAGGTGAGCAATCCTTGTTCTTCGTCAGACTTGGTCTTTCGCGAAATTGCATTCGCATAGATGTCTCGTGCAGCCAGTTCGAGAGATTGTGCGGCTACGAGAAAAGTGATGTCGTTCTCAGAAAGCATTTGATAAATCTAGAC
>RFTA01000213.1 GCA_009923685.1 Actinomycetota bacterium | reverse complement strand
GAGTTTTCAAGTTGCGCCACCAAGTTCTTTGCGAAACCCATTGTGCCTTGTCGGCGGCGCGTCAGATACCCGAGAGTAAACACTCAGATGTCTCGCTTGATACCAAAAATATCTCTACCAAAGTGGATCGGCACAAGTTATGACGTTGTTTCAGTTTGGCGCAACGTCGACTTCGTGCTCTTGATTGCCGTCACATTGCAAAGTGTTATTGGCGCTTTCACTGTTTATTCAGCAACCCGCCAACGAATGATCAATCAAGGATTTGATCAATATTTTTACGTTCAGCGTCAAGTAACTTTTTTGATTATTGCCGCGGTGTTCACGACGGTAGTTATGGCCGTCGGCCACGATTGGATTCGAGAGCGGGCCGTGTTTTGGTACATCTCTTCAAATTTGTTGCTTATTTTGGTGCTTGTGTATGGCGCAGTAACTCGAGGTGCTCGACTCGCGTTTGACTTCGGGCCATTTTCAGTGCAACCTGCCGAATTGATGAAAGTTGTGGTATTAATTTTGATTGCCGCGTATACCGCCGACGCCGCATATGACAAAATTGACTACCACCAATTTTCAGTATCGCTGTTTGTCCTTGGCTTACCCGTCATATTGATTTTGCTGCAGCCCGACTTGGGTTCGGCAACGGTTTTGGTCGCCGGCGTCGCCGGTGTTTTGTTGATGGCGGGCGCGAAACGCCGATACATCGCGATGATCACGGGTCTGACGATAGTTTCGGCGGCTGCCGTGACAGTTGCAGGCGTCGTTGATCGATATCAACTACGTCGCATCGACGCATTTTTGAATCAAGACTCAAACGAAAAAGATCTGCAGCAAATCGTGCTGCAAGTGCGATTTGCAAAGAGAGCCGTGTCGAGCGGTGGTTTCTTTGGCAAAGGCTTTTTGCAAGGACCATTAACCAACGGCGCATTTATTCCCGTGCAGTTTTCAGATTTTCCTTTTTCTGCGATCGGCGAACAATTCGGCATGATTGGCGGCTTCACGGTGCTCGCACTGTTCGCGATAATTTTGTGGCGACTCTGGGTAATATCTCGACTCGCACGAACACGGTTCGATCAACTCTTTGTCGCCGGTGTGTTTTCGTTGATGCTTTTCCAGATTTTTCAAAACATCGGAATGACCCTCGGTCTGACACCAGTTAGCGGGTTGCCGTTGCCGTTCATTTCATATGGTGGTTCGCACCTTGTGTCGAGTGCGCTGATGGTTGGGTTGTGTCAAAGCATTTATATGCGCCGACTGCGTTGAGAGAGTCCGTCTTTAGTGCCGTCTGACGGGGT
>RFTA01000212.1 GCA_009923685.1 Actinomycetota bacterium | reverse complement strand
TGAAATCGGCGACCTCGTGAGTTCGGGTGTATTTGGATTAATGAATGCGATCGATCGTTTTGACCCTGCTCTCGGTTTTAAGTTCGAGACCTATGCGATACCAAGAATTCGCGGTGCGATTTTGGATAGTTTGCGTTCGCTCGACTGGGTGCCACGCAGTGTGCGCTCAAAAGCCAGAACCGTTGAAAATGCGATATCCGATCTTGAGCATGAACTAAAGCGTGCGCCGACCGATGACGAATTGGCGGTCAAATTGAAGATCAACTCAAGTGATCTCGAAACTTGGTTGACAGAGATCGCTTCAAGCGCTGTTGGTCCACTTGATCATGTGGTTGCCGACAACACGCCTGCGTCTACACATGGTGGGGCTTCATATGTTCCGAGCCCTGACTCGGTCGTCGAGGCAACCGAGTTGCGCAAAATCATGCGAAACGAAATTAAACGACTTCCTGAACGAGAGCGAACCGTATTAGTTCTTTATTACGACGAAAATCTGACGTTGGGCGAAATTGGCGAAGTGCTAGGTGTAACCGAGAGCAGAGTATCTCAGATTCACACCAAGGCTGTGTTGCAGTTGCGCTCTCGGCTTGCCGCGGCAGATGTTGCTTAGTTTTTTCGCCAGTTAAATTTTCGGCTTCGGCAGTAATTGCGTTGTTTTTTGTGGCTTGGTCAGTCGCACCGGTCGGGGCGACTGCATGCATGATGCGAAGCCCGATTGCAAATATAAAAGACGCCGTTATCACCGACTATTTTCGGGCGCCAAAATGTGAACAGTGTTCGGGTAATCGTGGCATCGAGTTGCAACTAAACCCCGGTGAGCCAATTTTTGCCGTAGCCGACGGTGTGATCAGTTTTCATGGCGAGGTGAATCGCACAAAGTATCTCGTGCTGTTAACAACGAACAATCGTCGTATTACGTTTGGCAAAATTGCGCTGAGCACGGTTCGCGTCGGTGAGCGAGTCAAGTCGGGGCAACAAATCGCATTATCAGGTCCAAATCTTTATTTTGGCATTCGCGAATTTTCGGGTGGGGTTGCCCAATATGTTGACCCACTTAAATATTTGGCAAACGTTGTAACCAACAAAGTAGGCGCGGTGTTGATCAGCGATAAGGCTGAGTCGCTAGGCACCCGAAATCTGTTGAATTTGCGGTGCTGAAAGCGGGGCTTGACCGCTAGTATTTCAGGGCTAGTTGAAGTAAAAATCTCATCCAAATATTTAATTACACGGCTTTCATCATGTGGTCGCTTCGGCGCCGAAAGTCGTGTCTGTAACCACAGAGAGGAAGTT
>RFTA01000211.1 GCA_009923685.1 Actinomycetota bacterium | reverse complement strand
ATTGATTCAATTCGAAGTTTGGCGACACCAGATATCGGCGCGAGAGCCTTTGACAAATATTCGGCGCTGATTCCCTTGTGAGAAGAGATCTCGGCCATCTGTGAAACCTTAGGATAAAGCGATGATTTCGTTCAAAGTTGTCGCTCTGGCCGAGCACCCACGCCACTGGCAGACCGCCGCCGAGTGGTCGTTCAATGCATGGCATCACGAGTTTCCGAGCGACACGGTTCAGACGTACCTCGATCAATACAAACTTGCTGCCAGTAAACCTGAGACGTTGATTGAGATTTACGCGGCTATTGATATTGAAGACAATCTGCTCGGCGTCGCCACCCTTGTCGACGATGACGAACTGCCCGACGCACCCGAGCCAGGCCCTTGGCTCGCCGCAGTATTTGTGGCACCAGACTCACGAAAGTTTGGTGTTGGTTCAATACTGGTTGACCATGTGGTCAATCGTGCCCGCAATCTCGGACATTCAAGGCTATTTCTTTATACAGAACATGCTCAAGCTTGGTATCAAACCAAAGGATGGACGAAGATTCGCGACACAATCTTCTTGGGTCTGCACCACACCGTGATGCAGATCGACTTGTTAAAAGCTCGCAACAACTAGTGACAACTAGTTTCGTCGCGCAAACTCTATTCGTTGTCGGTCAAAGCCCAGCGAGCTTCAACTGTGACCGATACTTCTTGGGTGCCGAGATCAACAACCGTCTTTGCCGACTCATCTGACGTCATGTCGGCGCGCAACCACGGCTGTGGCACTGCGCTCGAAGATGCAAATTCGCGAACCGAAATTACCGCACCAAGATCGACGCCGAGCAGGTCGGCGTAATCTTCAGCCTTTTTCTTCGCCAGTTTTATTGCGTTCTCTCGGGCCTGATCGGTGGCGTCTTTTGAGTCGATGACGATTGGGCTGAGGGAATCAATCGTCAAATCTGTGCCGACTGACAAAACAACTTCGTCAACCACATCACCTGCCTTGTCGGTGTCACGCAAGGTAACTGCGAATGACTGCGTCGCGCGAAAGCCAATCAACTTTTGCACGCCATCTTGCGAATATGAATACTCGGGGTAGACACTCAAATTTTGGGTGGCGAAATCTTTTTTATCGATATTTGATTTATCGAGCGCTTCTCTAGCCTGGGCGGCAAGGGCACTAACTCTCTGCGATGCACCGCGCGATGTCGACTCGACGGCAAAAACTGAAAAATTAAATTGAACGGCATCGGGCACGACTTTGACCGAACCTGTCGCCTCGACCGTGACGCCGGTTTCGATCGGCTGAGTGACATCCCACGTATTTTTTTG
>RFTA01000022.1 GCA_009923685.1 Actinomycetota bacterium | reverse complement strand
AATCGACACTGTCGAGTCAATTGCCAAACAGCAAGGCAACTCGGTTCAGCGAATGCCATCTGGTGCTGGGCACGATGCCCAGATGCTGGCGCGAGTCTGCCCTTCTGGAATGATTTTTGTTCCTAGCGTGAAAGGCATAAGCCACAACCCGGCTGAGTTCACTGAGTCTGTTGATTTAGAAGCAGGGGCAAACATTCTTTTGCATACAATGCTCGCCTTGACAACTCATGAGAGCAACTCAAAGTAGACCCCATGCGTAATCTCACCGTCGCCGCTGCCCAACTTGGACCGATACAACGATCTGATGATCGCGCGTCGGTTGTCTTGCGTCTGATTAGTTTGCTTCGCGAGGCACATGGCAAAAAGGCTCAACTTGTTGTGTTTCCCGAATTGGCATTGACAACATTTTTTCCTAGGTGGTTCGTCGATGACATTTCTCAAGCCAATCACTGGTATGAAACCGAAATGCCTTCAAAGTCGACTCAACCACTTTTCGACGAGGCGAAAAAGCTTGGCATCGGGTTTTGCCTGGGTTACGCAGAATTGACACCAACGGGTGAACGTTTCAATACCCAAATTCTTGTTGAACGTGACGGCACGATTGTGGCGAAGTACCGAAAAGTTCATATTCCTGGTCACGAACATTATGAACCCGATCGACCCTTTCAGCATGCCGAACGCTATTACTTCACACCAAGTGGCGAAGGTTTCGGTGTCTGGCCGGCATTTAACGGACGTATCGGCATGATGATTTGCAACGACCGCCGATGGCCCGAGTCTTATCGAGTAATGGGTCTACAGGGCGTCGAGTTGATTCTCTGTGGCTATAACACTCCTTTGCACTATGTGCCCGATCCAACGCAAGATGCCCTGCAGAGTTTTCATAACGCTTTGGTGATGCAAAGTGGCGCATACCAAAACGGCACATTTGTGGTCGGCGTTGCAAAAGGTGGCGTCGAAGAAGGCGTCGACAGTTTGGCCGATTCGAGCATTATTGCCCCCTCAGGCGAAATTTTGGCAAAGACCACCACCAATGCCGACGAAGTAGTTACCGCCGTGTGCGACCTAGATTGGTGCAACAACTATAAAAACACGCTCTTTGACTTTGACCGTTATCGCCGACCCGAGGTCTATGGGCGAATTACGGGTCAGCGTGGCTCGATTATCGAATAATCGGTTTTTACAATCTGTAAACCTCGAACCCAATACGGGTATGGTAATTATGTGACCATCGAGGCCAATGACCCGCCCGCGACAGACATCGAAACTGTCACATCTGATCGGGTCGCCTTTGTAGTCAACGGAGCCCCAGTAACGGTTCGTCGAGACCACCCGCACCTTCTCGCTGCGCTGCGTGAAGAACTTGACATCACATCACCAAAAGACGGTTGTTCTCCAAGCGGACAATGCGGTTGCTGCACGGTGCTTGTTGATGGCAAAGCAATCGTCAGTTGTCAACAATCGCTCGAAAAAGTTTCGGGCTCACAAATCACGACACTCGAAGGTGTAAGCCAAATCGAACGTGATGCCTTTGCTAAGGCTTTCGCTGCATGTGGCGGCCTGCAATGTGGATTTTGTATACCTGGCATTGTCGTGCGCGCAAAAGCGCAAATCGATAAAAAGGGTTCGTCGCTCAAACGCGAAGATATGGCACGCCACCTCGGCGCCCACCTTTGCCGATGCACTGGCTATGTGAAAATACTTGATGCAATCGACACTGTTGCAAAAAATCTCGCACCACAAATCATCTCCACCGGTGGACTAGGTGTTCGAGTGGCAAAATACGAAGCGAATGAACTTGCGCTTGGCGATCGTGGCTACATCGACGACATGCGAATCGCCGGAATGCTTCATGCTTCACTAGTTTTCACCAAACACTCCCGCGCTGAAATATTGAATATTGATAAATCCAAGGCGTTGTCGCGACCAGGAGTTCAGGCAATATTTACTGCCGAAGACATCCCTGGCGAATTGATGATGGGAATTATTTACAAAGATTGGCCCGTAATGATTCCCGTCGGTGGTTTTACCTCATATGCGGGCGACGTGTTGGCAATTGTCGTCGCAGACTCGCGACTCAACGCCCGAAATGCAGTTGATGACGTAATTATTGAGTACAAAGTCTTGAAACCAGTCACTGATGCACGCAAAGCAATTAAAAGTACAGAGATTGCCGTTTGGAAAACTGATTCAAACGTTTTATCGACAAGTGTTTATAAACGTGGCGACGTCGAGGCGGCGTTGACGTCGAGTGCCCATGTCGTCTCTGAAGCATTTTCAACACAACGAATCGAACACGCATTTTTAGAGCCAGAAAGCACGCTTGCAGTACCGTCGCGAGATTCAAATCAACTTCGTCGAATGCAGGTGTATTCGGGTGGGCAAGGTGTATGGGATGACCGCAACGACATCGCCCGCCTACTGGCAATTCCTAATGAGCAAGTGACAGTCACGCTTGTAACAAATGGTGGTGCATTTGGCGGCAAAGAAGACATGAGCAACCAAGCGCATGCGTCGCTTGCAGCCTGGCTTCTTGACAAGCCAGTCAAGTGCACTCTGTCGCGTGAAGAGAGTTTTCTGATGCACGCCAAGAGACACCCGATTGAAATGACCTACGAGGCTGCCTGCGACAAGAGTGGCAAGCTAACTGCACTTCGCGTGCGTGCAATCGGCGATTCTGGGGCATATGCAAGCGTCGGCATGAAAGTTCTCGAGCGTATGGCTGGACATGCGAGTGGGCCATATCAGGTGCCGAATATTGATGTTGAAGCAATCGCGGTGCGAACCAACAATCCGATTTGTGGCGCGTTTCGCGGATTCGGTGCAAATCAGGCGCAATTTGCAATGGAAGGCGTGCTCGATCGGCTCGCTGACAAAGTTGGAATTTCTGGCTGGCAAATCCGTTCGCTGAACGTAATCAAACCAGGAATGGTATGGGGGCCTGGTCAAATTATGGACGACGGCTGTTTAGGTGCAGAGATTTGCTTGAATGAAATCAAGGCTTCATACGATGATGCAATTTCAGCGGGCAAGGCTGTGGGTCTTGGACTCGGGCTCAAGAACAGCGGGCTTGGCAATGGATTTAATGAGATTTCAAAAGCCGTAGTTCGCTTTCGAAACAATGGACGAGTCGAGGTGCGACACGGCTGGACGGAGATGGGGCAAGGTATCAATACCGTTGCGATGCAAGTCGCAGTCGAAGAACTCGGAATTGACGCATCTTGTATTGACGTAATCGTTGACACGACACGCGAACTTGGTTTTGGCCAAACTACGGGTTCGCGTGGCACGCTAATGGGTGCTGGTGCCGTAAAGAATGCTTGCGAAGTTGCAAAAGCCGCCAATCGTGAAACCGAAGTTGATCACATTGGCGAATACCGAGTTGACTGGACCAACAAACTTGGCGAACCGGGTGTGACAAACCCGATCATTCACTCGACATTTAGCTATGCTGCTCAACTCGTTGTGATTGATCGTGAATCTCAAAAAATTGAGAAGGTTGTCGCAGTTCACGATGTCGGTCGAATCGTCAACCCAACATTATGTGAAGGTCAGGTTGAGGGCAGCGTACATATGGGCCTCGGCTATGCGCTCACCGAGAATTTTCCGGCTGACCCCGAAACCGGCTTCCCAACAAACAAGACATTACGAAGCCTCGGAATTCTTCGTGCAAAAGATGTGCCGCAAATTGAAGTCAAACTCATCGAGTCGGCCCAACCGAATGCGCCCTATGGCATAAAAGGTGTCGGCGAGATCGGGCTAGTTCCAACTGCTGGTGCTGTTGCAGCCGCGCTAAAAAATCTTGATGGCGAATGGCGCTGCGAATTGCCAATGCGCCAGGTCAAAGACGACGAGTAAACATGTCATTCACCACGAATGGTCTGGTCTGTGCACATCATCATTTGTATTCAACTTTGGTTCGAGGTATGCCCGCACCAAAGAACCGCTCAAAAACTTTTCTGGATATCTTGAACAACATTTGGTGGCGCATAGACGCCGCTCTTGACAACGAAATGATTTATTGGTCAGCAATGCTCGGTGCAACTGAAGCACTCATGAGTGGCACAACTTGCATCATCGATCACCATGAGTCGCCTAATTGCATTGAAGGCTCGCTCACAACCATTGCTGACGCCTGCAAAGTGGTTGGGGTGAGAGTCAACACCTGTTATGGCGTAACTGATCGCTGGGATGACGACGGTCAATTACATTCGAAAGTCTCACCGTTATCCAAAACGACCGAAGCGGCACAGCGCGGTCTCGCTGAATGCGATCGATATCTCTCTGCAGGTGGCAGCGGAATGATTGGTGTTCACGCAGCATTCACTTGCGCCGATGAAACACTTATTGCAGCCGCCGAACTAGCGCAGAAGCATTCAGTTGGGGTTCACATCCATGTTGCCGAATCAACCGATGACGCCCAATCTGGAGCACGTATCGAGTCGCTCGCACAAGATAACTGGTTACTGATTCACGCAGTTCATCTTGATCGTAAACTGAAGGGTCGGATCGTTCACAACGTACGGTCAAATATGAACAATTCAGTTGGGTATGCGAAACCAACTCAGTGGTCAAACAAAATTCTCCTTGGCACCGACGGCATTGGTGCCGACATGATTGAGGAGGCTCGAATTGCTTATGCTCGGTTGCGCGAGTTCGATGTCACTGCCGAACCGAGCACCGTCTGGCGATGGCTAGACAACGGCCACGATTTGTTCACTGAAGCAAAAGATGATGTTGTGACATTCAACTACGACTTCGCCGATAGCCCTTGGCATGCAGCCTTCACCACAAATATGACTGCAATTGATGTTGAAATCAATGGTGAACATGTCCTGGTCGACGGGTTGCCGACTCGCGTCGACATATTAGAGGTACGCGCAAAAGCACACGAACAAGCCCTACGGTTATACGAGAGGTTGTCATAGCCATGAATCAAGTCGCCCAATCCAAATTTGCGCGCGTCGCGCTGTATCTGCAAGATGCACACAAAATTTCAGAGGGTATGGAATTTTCGCAGTATGCCGAAAGCAAGGGGTTTGAGGCCGTTTGGCAGGCAGAAAGTCGACTTGTTCGTGAGGCAACGGTGCCAATGGCCGCATTCGCTTCATTCACCAAAACTCTTAAGGTTGGCTCTGGCGTTGTCGACTGCTGGAGCCGTAACCCTGCCCGCCTGGCGGCAACATTTTCGACACTCGACGACCTTGCACCTGGTCGAGTAATCCTCGGCATCGGTGCGTGGTGGGACCCCCTCGCAGCAAAGGTAGGCATCTCGCGCGCGAAACCACTTCGTGCGATGCGTGAAATCGTCACGTCTGTTAGAGCATTGCTGAATAACGAGACTGTCAATTTCAAAGGTGAATTCGTTCATCTTGATGGCGTTGAACTTGATTATGTCTACCAAGAGCGTCGACCTAAAGATGTGCCGATTTATATCGGCGCAACCGGTATGCAAATGATGGAACTAACTGGTGAAATCGCCGACGGTGTCGTGCTGAACTATTTGGTATCGCCCGAGTACAACCAAAAAGCCATGGAAGCATTGACGGTTGGCGCAGATCGCGCAGGGCGCTCGGTTGAATCTATCGATCGCCCACAACTCGTGGTTTGCAGTGTGCACGAAGACCGAAAGACTGCTCTCGATATGGCACGACAAATGGTTACGCAGTATCTCGGCCAGCAACCACACATCATGAAGGCATCTGGCGTGCCGCAATCACTGCTCGACAAAGTTGGCTCGGTGCTTACATGGCCAGCAACACACGAGCAAGTTGTCGCCGCGTCAAAGCACGTACCCGACGAAATTGTTCAAATGCTGACTGCCAGCGGTACTCCAGCAGAAGCGCGACAACGAGTAACTCACTATCTAAAAAATGGTGCGACCTGCCCAATTTTGTATCCACTTGGCGATGTCAAAGCAATGATCGATGCATTTTCTAATTGGGATGGTGTGTCGTGAGCGTTCAAGTTCCGCGCACGTTGGATGATGCGCTGAAAGCAATTGCAGCGAACCCGTCAGCGCAATTCATTCAAGGGGGCACCGATCTAATGGTTGAGATAAATTTTAACCATCGCAAGCCAACTGATGTCATTGCTCTCAGGCGAGTTGACGAACTCAAATCGACACAAATCGACACCAAAAATATGCAAATTACGATTGGCGCAGGTCTGCCGTATCAAATGATGGAGCGCGGCGAAATCGCTGAGCACGTGCCCGCACTTGCTCAAGCCGCTCGAACGGTTGGCTCACCTCAAATTCGAAGCGCCGGGACTATCGGTGGAAATCTCGGTACATGTTCGCCCGCCGGCGATGCGCTGCCTGTGCTGAGTGCTCTTGACGCGACTGTAAATCTGCAAACACAAAAAGCGTCTCGCACAGTATCGATTCACGATTTCATGATTGGAGTTAAACGCAACGCCCGAATGCCGGGCGAAATTATAGTCTCAACTACTTTGCCGATCGTTTCTGGCTGGCAGGGTTACGCAAAAGTTGGTGTGCGAAACGCCATGGTTATTTCTGTTGCCTCGTGCTGCCTCGTTGTTGATCGCATTAACGGCACGATCGCGGTCGCACTCGGCGCAGTTGGCCCGACAATAATTCGATGTCGAGAAACTGAGTCTTGGCTCGCTAAACAAATTGATCTAAGAACCAATCCGACCATGCCCGATAATTTGTTGCAAGAATTCGGCAGTCGTGTCGCAAATGAATCAAAGCCGATAGACGACCATCGAAGCACCGCTGCTTATCGCCGTCACGCCGTTTCTACGCTCTCGCGCCGATTGTTGTTGAGGGCACATTCGTGATGAATGCAAACACAGAAATTTACAGTCTCACGGTGAACGGCAAATCACATCAGGTCAAAGATTCTTGGGTTGGTGAGAGCTTGCTTTATGTGCTTCGTGAGCGTCTCGGTCTGCCAGGGTCAAAAGGTGCATGCGAACAAGGAGAGTGCGGTAGCTGCACCGTAATCATGGACGGCGACGCAGTCTGCTCATGTCTCGTTATGGCCGCCACTGCAATTGATGCTGATATTCGCACAGTTGAAGATCTCGCGAGTGACGGTGTGCTCACAGAGGTGCAACAAGCATTCATCACCGAAGGCGGAGTTCAGTGCGGCTTTTGTACGCCAGGTCTCGTGGTCGCAATCGAACATCTTCTCTCAAAGAACCCTGAGCCATCTGAGATCGAAATAAAAGAAGCGATTTCCGGCAACATTTGTAGATGCACTGGTTACGGCCGAATTTTCGAGGCCGTCGACAAGGCAATAACCGTTCGCAAAGTCAATCGAACATGAGTTCTGCTGTTGACACCTCGACGCGTCGTGACATTCTCGGTGCGTCGGCTATTCGCCCAGATAGCTCGGCAAAGGTGCAAGGAAAATTCGAATTTTCATCAGACTTGCATGCAGAAAACATGTTGTGGGGTGCAACTCTGCGCAGCCCACACCCCTACGCGCGAATCATCAGGATCGACTTGTCGGCGGCTTACAAAATAACGGGTGTTGAGGCGATCATCACCGCCGAAGATGTACCTGGCAAAAAAACTTACGGTCTGATCTCAAGTGATCAACCAGTATTTGCACAAGACTACGTGCGCTATGTTGGAGAACCTATCGCGGCGGTGGCAGCCGACCACCCAGAGACTTGTCGTAGAGCACTCGCTGCCATCAAAGTTGTTTATGAGATTCTTGAGCCATTGACCGACGGAGACTTGGCAACATTGCCATCGACCCCCGCAATACACCCTGACGGCAACGTGATTCGCCGTCAGCAGATAATCACTGGCGATCAAAATTTGCAGGGAGAGATTGTCGTCGAAGGCACGTATGAAATCGGCATGCAAGATCAAGCGTTTCTTGGCCTAGAAGCAGCCTTGGCGATACCCGACAGCGGCGGCAAA
>RFTA01000210.1 GCA_009923685.1 Actinomycetota bacterium | reverse complement strand
CGTCGCGTTTCCGTCGCGTAGCGACGATTGGGGAGTCGTCGTGTTGGTGCTTGCGATATTGACCCTGATTGTTGGCTCAGTCGTCGCCATCGTGCAGACCAACATCAAACGGATGCTTGCATATTCGTCGATCAGCCATGCTGGTTTCATCTTGGTCGGTCTTGAAGCCGCATCGCATCGCGACTCTGCAAATGTCGGCGACGGACTTGTCGCTGTTGGCGTTTATGTCGTGCTATATGCGGCATTTGTTGTCGGTACTTTTGCTGTCGTAACAGTCGTCGCGCGAGATGCGAGCGATGGCGCAACTTCGCTCGACGCTTTCAGAGGATTGGCGAAAAATCAGCCGGCGCTCGGTCTCGTGATGACTGTGTTTTTGTTGGCGCAAGCCGGAATGCCCTTAACGAGTGGTTTTGTCGCCAAGTTTGGCGTGATTCAGTCGGCTGTCGGAGTTGGCAGTTACCAACTTGCAGTTGTCGCCATGGCCTGTGCGGTGATCGCGGCCTTTGTCTATTTGCGAATCATGGTCAGCATGTGGCTCAGTGAGGGTGACACGGGCGAAAAGGTCGTCGTTCCGACACTTTCACGAGTGGCAATTGGTCTTGCGGTCGCGGTCACACTATTGGTCGGTTTCTTGCCAAATTTAGCTCTCGACTTAACGTCGAACCTCGCTCAACTCGCCGTCAAATAATCGCGGCACTTAGCCGGCGCTTGCCTGCACGAATCCGTCGAAAAGGTTTTGTTGGTCGGGTTCGACATCGGCGTCGTCTTCTGGGTGCCATTGCACACCGACAATCCATCTTTTTGTCTCGTGCTCGACCGCCTCGATGGTTTGGTCGGGTGCGCGACCAGAGATAACTAAACCTGGCGCAAGTTTGTCGATCGCTTGGTGATGATACGAGTGCGAACGCTTCGGCGAGTTGGTCTTCATCGCTTTTGCGACTTTGCTTGTCGGTTCAAGATTTATTTCGTGATATTTGTCCCAGTGGCTCTCGCCGTCGACGAGCACGTCGGCCAAATGTTGGTGAAGCGTACCGCCGAGTGCAACATTTAGAATCTGTATTCCGCGACAGATTGCCAAAACTGGTTTGTCGAGTTCAATCGCGGCGCGAATTACGGCAATCTCAAGATCGTCGTGCTCTGCAGAAATGCCGTATATCGAATCGCTACGAGATTTCTGCCCGTAGCGGCTGGGGTCGATATCGCCACCACCTTGAATGATCAAACCGTCAAAGCGCGCGACGAGTTCGTGAGCGGCGGCAATGGTCTGTTCGATTGGTTGTGCTTGAACAACCACACCACCGGCTCGAGCTACGGCCTCG
>RFTA01000209.1 GCA_009923685.1 Actinomycetota bacterium | reverse complement strand
CCAGTCAAACGATGCATCGACAAACGGATTCATCTGGGCCAACGGTGGTTACGCCACCAAACACTCTTTCGGCGTTTATTCAACGACGCCATCAAAAAACGGCTTTCGACATGGTTCGCCACAAACTTCTATCGACTCGTTGGCCAAGCGCGAACTAGCAACACCTGCCGAGGCAGAATCATTGATCGCAGGCAAGGCCACGATCGAAGCATTCACTGTCATGCACGACCGCGAAGGTCAACCAGAAACAGCAATCGCTTCGACACTGCTCAAAGATTCGCGCCGAGCCTGGGCGACTTCAATTGATTCAAATGTTGCAACGGCGCTCTGCTCAGGTGAATGGGTCGGCCAACAAGTCACCCTCGACTCAACCGGCACCCTCCTGCTCTAAATTTTGGCGAGTGCGATGCGGTCGCGACCAGTGAAGTCTTGACGAATTTCGATTTGTTTGAAACTATTTTTCGTTAGCAACTCGCGTACGACGTGGCCTTGTTGGTGACCAATTTCAAGAACCAGCCAACCGTCAGGCACGAGCCATTCGCCCGCCTGCGAAACAATTTCGCGATACGCATCAAGACCATCTGAACCTGCAAACAAAGCCATATGTGGCTCGTGTTCGAGCACACTCGACTCGACACTCGGGTCATACACGGCGATATACGGCGGATTACTGACAATCAAGTTAAAACTATTTTTCAACTCACTCGGCAACGCCCTGAACCAACTGCCTTGCGCAATTCGAACATCGCCATCGATCAAACCCAAACCAGCCAAGTTTGCCCGAGCAACTGCAAGCGCATCAGTCGACAAATCAGTCAGCCAAACTTCGGTGCTACCGCGCGGCATCTCGCTTGCCAACGACAAACCAATCACGCCACTACCCGTACCCAAATCAGCAATCCGCAGCTTTGACACCGACCGCTGCATTTTGATTGCCAAGTCGAGCGCCACTTGCGCGACTATTTCGGTCTCTGGCCGCGGAATCAGCACGCGATTGTCGACCAAAACATCGAGATGTCGAAAAGCCCACCGGCGCATCACATATTGCAACGGCTCACCAGTCAAACGTCGCGCAACCATCGCCCGCAGCGCAACGCCGCTTCGCTCGCTTACGACATCACCGCAGGCCGCATCAAACTCGCCACGGTCTAATCCGCTCGCGTGTTCGCACAACCAGCGTGCTTCTTGTTCGCTACCCAATTCTGCGGCACTCGCACGCAGCAACTCGCCCCAAGTTATTGATTCATCGCCAGTCACGACGAAATTAATTCTCGCCCGAGTCTGCCAACTGCTCGGTTTGATATTCGAGTGTCAGCGCGTC
>RFTA01000208.1 GCA_009923685.1 Actinomycetota bacterium | reverse complement strand
ATCGTGAAGATTGGCGCTATGAAATAGCCGAGGGCTGTTTCGAGAACATGATCGTGAACAACGGCCCAGACATAAGTTGTCCAGTTGATTGCAAGCATGATGCTGGCGATCACGATAATTTTGCGCACGCGTTTGTCGCGTAATGCAGCAGCGAGGTTGCGCAATTGTTTGTTATAGAGAAGTATCGCCAGCAATACGACTGCCGAGGTCACGATGCGCCAACCGATTAGTTCGAACGCATTGAAGTCTTTTAAAAACTTCCAATAAATTGTGAGAAAGCCCCAAGTGATGTAAGCGCCGAATGCATAGGCGATGCCCGAGCGTTCAGATGATTTAGGCATGGCTATTCACCCTAGTCAGTAGCCTTAAATCAATGGCTGACGATGTCTCGAGGTTGTGGCTTCAAGTTTTGGCCGACTCTGAGCGCACCGGCAACGCTTTATTGAGCGATTTGTTTGAACAAGACAGAGATCGCGTCGTAAATATGACCAAAACGCTGAGCGATGGTGATTCTGTGATTGTCGTCGACTTTTCAAAACAGTTGGTTGATCAACCTGCTCTGAAAAATTTGCTGCAGTTGGCAAAAGAGATGAGAGTCGTCGAAAAATTTGCCGAGATGCGTAGTGGTGCAAAAATAAACTTCACCGAAAATCAGGCGGCTTTACACACTCTTTTGCGTGCCGATTCGGCGACAAAACTTGTCGTTGACGGTCACGACGTCGTGGCGCAGGTGCACGCCGAACTCGAAAAATTGAAGCGCTTTGTCGAAAAAGTGCGTCAAGAAAAAAAATTCAAGAAAATTGTCAACATCGGAATAGGCGGCAGCGACCTCGGGCCGGCGTTGATTTATGACGCACTTAGTGCGAGCCATAGAAGTGAAATCGAGTGCCATTTCGTGGCCAACATTGATTCGACCGAGATAAACGCCACCCTTGGGCAATGTCGACCGCACGAGACGCTGTTTGTCGTTTGTTCGAAGTCGTTCAAGACCGCCGAGACACTCGCCAACGCGCGCATCGCACGACAATGGCTGGCAGCAAATCTCGGTGTCGCAGTTGAGAGCGAAATTTTGGCCGAGCATTTTGTGGTGGTTTCGGCGAACACCCGACAGGCCCGTATCGCCGGCGTAACTGCGAAAAATGAATTTCAGATTTGGCCATGGGTTGGCGGGCGTTATTCAATCGCCTCGGCGATGAGTTTGGCACCGATCATCGCTTTTGGGTTCGGGGCGTTTGATGAGTTTTTGGATGGAATGCGAAGCGTCGACGAACAGATGCAAACAACCGAACCAGAAGAGAACATCACGCTGATTTTGGGTTTG
>RFTA01000207.1 GCA_009923685.1 Actinomycetota bacterium | reverse complement strand
CGATCGGTCATCAAAATAACTTACAACCCAACTGTCGCAAGGTTTGCGACTGTTGCTCGTGCATTTACTGCGTTGCTGAAGCCACCCGCTCATCGCCTTGCGGGTCGCGCCACGATCGACCTGCTGGCGCCACAATTACTCTTTGTAGCGCCGACTCGGTGAACGTGAACGGCGACGCGACTCCACGAATCACCGAAGACCCGCGCAGATAGCCGACAGTTAAACCAAACACCCCGAAGAACACAGGAACTGTTGCTGGTATCGCGCCGGAACCAACTGGCAAATCGTCGTAATACAAATTAACTTCGCCCTTGAATTGCCCCGTCGAATTAAATTCAACGCGCAGTGTGTGCACACCAACTGGCAGGTCAACTTCTGCCGAAACAGAAAAATAATAGAGATCCAAAAAGTTGTGCACGTAATGCAGTCGTTTGTCTTTTACATAAACGGCATATCCGCCCGCACCGCTGCCTTGGGCGATGATCGCACCTTCAACACCAGTTGCAGGCACCGTCACTTCGGCCAAAATTTCAAACGATCGATTGCGCAAATTCGGCGCAACCAATGGTGGTATCGCACCAATGCCTGGTCGATATTCATATCGCTCCTGTCGATACCGCTTATCGCCGAATCTTCCGGGCTGGTTGTTGAGCGGCAAAATTTGCTGCTTGTCGGCAAGTTGCCACCACAACGCAATCATCTCTTGCAATTTTTCAGCGTGCTCACGCGCCAAGTCATTGGTCTCGGCGATGTCTTTTTCGACGTGATAAAGCTCCCACTGTTCGACATCGAAACTAATGTTCGGGTCCGACCCGTCGTAACTTGGCACCCCGGGCAAACCGGGCAACTGGTGAAACACGACGGCTTTCCATCCGTCGTGATACAACGCACGCGAACCAAGCATCTCGTAACATTGCGTTACGTGTTTGCTCGGTGCTTGTGCGTCGCCAAGTGTGTGCGCAAAACTCACACCTTCGATCGGCTGTTGTTCAACACCTGCAATATGTGTCGGCGCGTCAATGCCAAGTAGTTCGAGCAAAGTTGGCATCACATCAACCGAATGCAAATACTGCGTTCGCACTTCGCCCTTCGCGGCAAGTTTTTTTGGCCAATGCACGATCAACGGGTCGGTCACGCCGCCTTCGTGCGTTTCTCGCTTCCAGCGTTTGAACGGTGTGTTGCCCGCCCACGCCCAACCCCACGGATAATGATTGTGTGCATCGGGTGTGCCGAGTAGATCAATTCGCTTGATATTTTCTTCAAGGTTCTCGGGCATGAAATTGAAATAAAACATCTCATTGAACGAACCTTTCGGTCCACCTTCGGCGCTCGCACCGTTGTCGCTCATC
>RFTA01000206.1 GCA_009923685.1 Actinomycetota bacterium | reverse complement strand
CGACTCTTGTCAGATCGTTGAGCGATCAATATCGCACTTTGCCCGGCGTCGAAGCGGTGGCGTTGGCCGAAGACGAATTTGAGGTGATTTCGACTTTGTCGAATTTTATTCGCGTAGTCACGCTGATTACCTCGCTGGTGCTGTTGCTTGTCGCAGTTGGTCTGATCTGGAACACGATTCGCACGGCGATGTTCGCCCGGCGTCGCGAAATCGAAGTGATGAAACTAGTTGGCGCGACAAACTGGTTCATTCGAGTGCCGTTTATGTTGGAAGGTCTGCTGCAAGGCCTTATCGGTGGTGTCGTGTCGTGCGGTGGTTTGTGGTTACTGAATTCGGCGTGGACAAGTGGCGTGACTGGCTTTAAACCAGGCACGGGGATCAGTTCGCTAGTTGTGCCCGATAGTTATCTGACAGGCGTCATGATGATCTTGTTGGGTATTGGTGCTTTTGTCGGTGCGGTCGGTTCGGCAATAGCAGCAACACGTTTTCTTGATGTTTAGTCAAATTAATTATGAAGTAAGCGACCAGGTCGCGACGATCACGCTTAATCGTCCAGAAAAACTAAATGCGTTCACCAACACGATGTTGCACGAAATCATTGCGGCATTTGATATGTCTGATGCTGACGACAATGTTCGCGCAGTAATCGTGACTGGTGCGGGTCGTGCATTTTGTGCCGGTGCCGACCTCTCGACTGGCGGTGAGACTTTCAGTCGAGGCGGCAGCGATGTGCCCGGGGTCAAAGATGTGCCGCGTGACGGTGGCGGGTTGGTGTCGCTGCGTATTTTTGAAAGTTTGAAGCCTGTGATTGGTGCAATCAACGGTGCGGCAGTCGGTGTCGGCGTAACAATGACTTTGCCGATGGACATTCGCCTGGCGGCTGATGGCGCAAAGTTTGGTTTTGTTTTTGCTCGTCGCGGCATAGTCACCGAGGCGTGTTCGTCGTGGTTTTTGCCTCGAGTCGTCGGCATCTCGGTGGCAACAGAGTGGGTATTCACGGGTCGAATGATCAGCCCGAGTGAAGCACGTGATGCGGGTCTAGTGCGCAGCGTGCATTCAGGTGACGACTTGCTCAGTGTCGCGCGAGAGTTGGCCAAAGAAATCGCCGAGAACACGGCACCTGTTTCTGTTGCGCTATCGCGACAAATGTTGTGGCGCATGCTCGGGGCTTCGCACCCGATGGACGCTCACCGAGCCGAGTCGCGTGGCATTTTGCAACGCGGCAAATCTGCTGATGCGCGCGAAGGCGTGATGAGTTTTCTCGAAAAACGTGCGGCGAAATTCACGATGAAGGTTTCGAGCGAGATGCCAAATTTGTTTCCTGAATGGCAAGACCCTGAGTTCAGATAA
>RFTA01000205.1 GCA_009923685.1 Actinomycetota bacterium | reverse complement strand
AACACAGGTGCCAAGATCACAGTTTGACGCCGCGTTTTTTAAACGCTTCTATTCGACGACGCCGATGCATTCGCGAAGAAAAATAGAAGCTCTGGCAACATCCGTGCATCAAATTTGCGCCTGGTGGGATTCACCTGTGCGCTCGGTTCTCGATATCGGCGCAGGCGTGGGTTATTGGTCTGATTGGTATCGCAAGAATCACACACGCACCAATGTGTTCTCGGTCGATGTCAGCGCGCACGCGTGCAAAAAATATGGTCACGAATTACGCGATATCAGTGTGTGGGCACCATCTCGAAAGTTTGATCTGGTTATTTGTCAAAGTGTGTTGCAATATTTAGACGACGGCGCCGCCAGGGCAGCGATAAAAAATTTGGCTCGTGCCACAAAAAATGTCTTATTTTTTGAAGTGCCGACAAAAAATGATTTGCGTCACAATGTTGATCGCGAAGTAACCGACTTCGAGATTTACGCGCGCAGTGGGTCGTGGTACCGCAACGAACTGAAGAAATACTTTCGGCAAGCAGGCGCCGGGCTTTGGATAGCAAAAACAAGCACGATCGTGCTCTATGAATTAGAAGGCGCTGGTTCATAACACAAGCAACGAGTTCAGCCGTAGCCTGATTTCATGGTGAATGCGTCGGCAAGCAATGCCTATGACTTGGCGAAGCAGGCCGCCGAAGTTGTAGTCAAAAAATTCGCCGGCACGCACGATGTGCTTGCCGTTTTAGGTTCTGGTTGGGCGCATGCCGCATCGGTGCTCGAGGCGACTAATGAAATCAGTGTTACTGAAATCCCGGGTTTTATAAAACCATCAGCGATTGGCCATGGTGGAAGCCTTAAGAGTGTTGCTGTCGGCAAGTCTCGCGTGCTGTTGCTGACCGGTCGTACGCATCTTTATGAGGGCCACGGCGTCAACGCGGTCGTTCACGCAGTTCGCACTGCAGCATTTGCCGGATGCAAAACTGTCGTGTTGACAAACGCCGCTGGTTGCTTGCGCGAAGATTGGGGCGTCGGTGCAACCGCGCTAATTTCTGATCACATCAACCTAACTGGCTTTTCGCCGCTGACGGGTGCCGATGCGCCTGCACCATTGCATGGACGTTTCGTCGACCTGACAGATGCATATAGTTCGCGACTTCGAACAATCGCCAAAAGCGTCGACCCAACTTTGCGCGAAGGCGTATACATGGGTTTTCATGGTCCGCACTTTGAAACACCCGCAGAAATTCGCGCAGCCCGAGTTTGGGGCGCCGACCTCGTCGGCATGTCAACCGTCATGGAGACAATTGCCGCGCGCCACATGGGACTAGAAGTTCTTGCGTTGTCACTGGCGACAAATCTTGCCGCTGGCATCTCGGGCGAGAAACTTTCTGGTG
>RFTA01000204.1 GCA_009923685.1 Actinomycetota bacterium | reverse complement strand
CGTAATCGACACAATGGAAGTTGCTGTTGCATGGTCTCGCGTCAATTCAGTTGCCGATTCTGTGAAGAGTGCGATCATGCAAGTCGCTGGGGCGCGCAGCGCCACTTGCCATATTTCGCATAGCTACATCGACGGCGCATGCATCTATTTCACTTTTGTGGCCGAACCACGCGACAAAAGTCTTGCCGCAATCGAACTCGCCTATTCACAAATATGGGACGCTGCGCAAACCGCGGCGCTTCAGTCTGGCGCAAACCTCACCCATCACCATGGCGTAGGCATCAACCGCGCAAAATACTTAAAACAGGCGCTCGGCTCGGCTCACGGCGTTCTTGCTGCCATCAAAAGCGTTCTTGATCCGCAAGATATTTTGAATCCTGGCAAATTTGGCATCGTGTCAAAACGCGGCGAATACAAGATCTAGATAAAACAAAAGTGCGAGAGAGCAAACAGTGAGCATTCTGGTCATCGACATCGGCACAAGTGGCTTGCGCGCCGCGATTGTTCGTCACGATGGCTCGATTCATTTTTTGAACCACGAAGCGTGTCGCCCGAGCACCCCGGCACCTGGGCTGGTCGAGTTCGACGCCCAAGTAATGGCCGACTCGGTGTTGCGAGTTTGTGCCAAGACGATCGAACAATCTCGTGCAACAGACAAAATTGTTGGTGTCGGCATCACCAACCAACGTGCGTCGACGGTGATCTGGAGCAAATCAACTGGCAAACCGTTCGGGCCAGCCCTGGGTTGGCAAGATTTGCGCACAGTTGGCGAATGCATCACTGCCGCGGCCGAACATGGCATCAAACTTGCACCGAATCAAACAGCGACGAAAGCCGCATCACCGCGACTCTGCGATTTGTTGCGAGTCGACATCGACACTCTGCCGACAATCGTCGCTTCAACCGGTGTCATTGGCAACGCGACTGCCTTGCCAAACTCACCGCCGATTGCGGCACTGATCGGCGACCAGCAGTCGTCATTGATCGGCCAAGCGTGCATCTCAAGTGGCGCGACAAAAATTACTTTCGGTACCGGTGGCATGTTGAACACGTTCACAGGTCAACGGGCACCGAAAAATTTCACCCGCGACACTCAAGGCACTTATCCGATTGTCGCCTACCGAGACGCGACTCAAACCCATTGGGCTTCTGAGGCAATCATGCTTGCTGCCGGCACAAACATAGATTGGCTTCGCGAAGATCTCAAACTAATCAACTCACCCGAAGAGAGCCACGAAATTGCCGCACAAGTCGACGACAGTGCTGGTGTCGTATTCGTGCCCGCACTTTTTGGTCTCGGCACCCCCCATTGGGATTACGGCGCGCGCGGCACTTTGCTCGGCATCACTCGTGGCACTTCTCGCAGTCATATTGTTCGC
>RFTA01000203.1 GCA_009923685.1 Actinomycetota bacterium | reverse complement strand
GTGGAACGGTGTGGCGATCATTTCAAAAGTTGGTTTGAAAGATGTCGTCACGAACTTCGCCAAACCAGTCGCGCCTGACCACGAGGCGCGAATAATTTCGGCGACATGTGGCGGCGTCAAGGTCGTTTGCGTGTATGTGCCAAATGGTCGTGCACTTGAGGATGACCACTATAAATACAAACTCGAGTGGATGAAGAAGTTGAAGCAACATGCGAACTCAATCGCCAAGCCGAGCGAGAAACTTGTGATTGGTGGAGATTTCAACATCGCACCGACCAATGATGATGTCTGGGACGTCACCAAATTTGAGGGTGCAACCCACGTCAGTGCGCCAGAGCGCGAAGTTTTTTCTGACTTGTGCGAGTGGGGTTTGACCGATGCATTTCGCGAGATGCACCCAGAACCAAAGGTGTTTTCGTGGTGGGACTATCGCAACGGAAGTTTTCATAAAGGTGAAGGTATGAGAATCGACTTCTTGTTGGCGACCAAGTCGCTGATGAGCGAAGTCGAAGCATCGAGCATCGATCGCAACGCGCGCAAAGGCGAAAAGCCAAGCGACCATGTGCCGGTGACTATTACTTTGAAGAGCGCTTCAGCGAAATCTAAAAAGTAACGAAATGTCTATCAGCGAGCCAACTGGCAATGAAGTGACTCAAATCGAGAGTGCGTTCAAGGGGTTTCATATTCGCACTCGACAACATTCAGAGATCGACGCCAAGCGAATTGAAATTACCCAAGAGTTGCGCCTGGCGATCGACGAATTGCTGGCGACCTCGGCGCCGCTCGAAGAGTTAGAAGAGACTCGAAAGATGATCAACCAAGCGGTTGTGCGGCTGCAATCGCGACCGCACTCGCATGAATACACGGGGCCGGCTGAAAGTTCGCTGGCGCCGATGAATAGTTTTCTTGATCGCAGCCCGATTATCGGCTCGATTAATCCGCTAAGTGTGCCGATGTTGATGGACATCGAAGGCGACGGGGGAAAAGATTCGATCGTTGTTGGTCACGCGACATTCACTGCGGCATACGAGGGCCCTCCGGGTTGCGTGCATGGTGGTTTCATCGCCGCATATTTCGACGAAGTTTTGGGAATGGCCCAGTCGCTTAGCGGCAACCCTGGCATGACCGTGAACCTGACGGTTGATTATCGTTCGCCGACACCATTATTGCAGCAGGTTGTTTTTCGAGGCTGGGTGGCGTCGGTGGATGGTCGAAAAATCAGCGTGATGGGCACGCTGCATCACGGTGAAACACTTTGCGCCGAGGCCAAAGGTTTATTTGTTTCGATGCGCCCCGAGGTGTTTCAGCGGCTGCTCGAGATTCGTCAGTCTCAACCGACCTAAAACTATTTGAGGTTTTGTGTTGCCAGCCGTGATTCG
>RFTA01000202.1 GCA_009923685.1 Actinomycetota bacterium | reverse complement strand
AACCCTTTTCGTCATTGAAAAATTTCACGGTACCGGTTGGCATAGCTTGTACTTCTTTCTTGATTTTTTTATAGCACTTCCATGATCGAAAGCGCTGACTCAAGGGTAGCAAGGCACAGGGGCGATTCCTAATTTTTGGAGAGATATCAAGAGGTAATAAGAGCTTGAAATTCGCGAATACGCATCTGATGCGACGATGAAGTCGTTACATCAGGCAAAGTGCCAAAAGCCCCCGTATTTGAGCGCCAGGTAATCTTCCAGACGATCGACAAGTTTGCCGCGAAGAGTCCACTTTTGTTGATCGCCGACGAATGTCGATACCTATACATACACGGCGATGGGGCGCTGTCGCCGATGATTGCGCGCCATTGAAGGCCGGGACCAAAGCACGAGGCGCTTCCTGAACCGAAAGCGCCGTCGCCAGGATCAAAGATGAGTTTGTAAGGTGTCGCAGTTGTTGTTGCCGTAACTGGCCCAGCGGGTGTGGGCACCCACGCAGTGACCGACTTTGGTTGCCAAATTGTTGGGCTCACCCAAAACCAGGTGCCGATGTTGATCAAACCTTGTCGTGCAGGTGGTGCAAACTCGCCGAAAGGTGCAGGTATCAAGTCGTAAGCGATGCTTGCTGCGTTGCGGGCGATTGTTTCAGACGAAACATCGGCGATCCAGTGATAGGTCGTGTTTTGATTCGGACAATTTCGGTCGTAGAGACGAAACAAAATTGAGCCGACAGACTTTTCGACGTCATCACCAAAAGTTTGATCGCGACCCGAGTCGCGTGGCAACGACGGCGACCAGTCACACTCGCTCGGCTCACCCGTCGAGTCGTTCTCGCCGATAAAGATGCCCGCGACAATCGTCTTGTCGACGACATCACCAAAAATATCGCGCACCAAGTTCGAATCTTCGCTGCCGGCGCTGGCGATTTTTGTGTTTATCGCAGAGACAAAAAACACGAGAGCGATCGTGGCAAGAAATCTAAATTTTATGAATCGCATAAATTGTCGAAGTAGACCTTTTTATGAATTTGATAGTTGATCCAATGCCAACTGCCGTCGTGCCATTGCATCGTCCAACTTGAAAGCGACGAGGCGACTTTGTCGTCGTATATGCCGCCATCCATATAGAGAACGACGGTGTCGTAGACGCAACCGTGCACGATGGCGGTCATCGCGGTCTCGTCTTTTGTAATTGTTTCGACAAAAATTTTGCGCTCGCCGTCACCGGGGCGGGCATAGATGTTGTTTTTGGCGTAGTCGCGAATCATCGCGACGAAGTCGTTGCTGAACTGAGTGCCAAAAATCGTGAATTTGCCGGCGTCGCAAAGTCTGGGTTTGTAGCTGCATTCGCGGCGCCATTTGACGAAGTCTTCGAATTGT
>RFTA01000201.1 GCA_009923685.1 Actinomycetota bacterium | reverse complement strand
CTGTTGAGTCTTGCCATAGATGAAAAGTGCAGACCACTCTCTCATCATCTTTAAGTTCTACCTTACATCTAACACATAATCTCTTAGACATTTCTTATCCTTTCATAGATCACAACTTGTGATCTAGTAGCCTACTCTATCATTTGAGTTTTGAGAAGTTTCTAGATTTGGAATAATTCCAATGGCGACACTCCCGAAAACCGACAATGCTTGACAAAGAAAATCGCTATTCATCTTGACCTCTAAACTCTTGATCCATACGGATAAGGTCATCTATTTCAGGTTCATACTTTGTCTTAGGCATTGACTAGCTCCTCATCTACTATCCAATTAGCTACTGTTTCAATAGCGTCTTTGACTTCGTGATAGACCTCGCCTGTATATTCTCCTGAGCCATAGTCATAGACCTCAAACCAAGAGTTATTTATCCACTCTCCTCCGCTATCATCTATCTTGCTCAGGTCTTTATCGCACTTGATACCTGCCCCTACTAGATCATCGCAGTATCTAATTATCTTTCCCTTGTAGAGGATACGCATTTCTCCTACACATACCACGCGATACTCTCGCCCTTGATAGGTGAGGAGAGCTACATCATTGGTATCTCCCCAAGTATAGAACGCGCTATCTTGGCGGTCTTTACGCTCCGCGTCATAGTCTAGTATCTCCAGCTCTACCCCTTCAGGTAGCTTATATTTCATCTTACGCATTTACTTCCTCCTTTAGTGTCCATTGTAAAGCTATTAGCCAAGCATTTAGATCCTCTATCTTTAGATAGGTAAAATCTCTATTAACTATCTCATTTTCAATAAAGTTAATCTCATATTTAATCTGCTCAACTGTTTTCATTTACTTCCTCCTTGTTATATGCCTTAGCATAGGTAGCCTCATCTAACTCACTTGCTAGGTCATATTTAGTTTCGTATTTATTACGCAGGCTCTCAGGTAATTTATCAAAGCCTTCTATTTCATAGCCATTATCTCTTGCCCAAGATAAGTTGATTAGATAGCTCTCGCCTTGATAGGTAATCGCTATCACTCTCTCCCACTCAGTATCGTTATGGTCTAGTAGATCTATTTTCATTACTTTCCCTCTCCTTCTGTGTCGTAGGTAAAGATTACCTCTCGCTCTAATTCGCTAGGTTTAACGCCATACTTCTCGCAATTAGCTGGCGTTATTCTGTGATACTCAAAATCCCATAGATCGCAGACCTGTGAGTGAGTTAGATTAGAAGCCTCTAACTCTTGGAAATCATCATAATCGCGGATACTGTCGGCTATCTCTTTAATAGACTTCCAAAGATAGCCCTCCTTCCACCCTGTCTGTTGCTTATCTATTACAAAGTAGCCCTTCATTTCTTGCCCTCTCTTTCATTAGTG
>RFTA01000021.1 GCA_009923685.1 Actinomycetota bacterium | reverse complement strand
CTGGTTGATTTGCGCGACCCTACCTTTTGGCCTAAACGTGACCTTTCCTTCTAATCAGTCAAGTTGGCTTTACGTCTCGACATTTGCACTATTTGGTACGGTCGCACCATTTATGTTTTCATATGCTGGCTTAAAACGTGTTGGCCCGAGCATGCTTTCGGTGATCACGACGATCGAACCTGTCCTCGCGATTCTGATGGGCGTAATTTTTCTAAATGAAGCCGTCACAATAACTCGTGTGATCGGCGCAACATTTGTTATCGGCGCTTTAATTGCATTATCGATACTCGAGGGCCGCGACGAAGCAGCCCTCGAGCATCAATAGCCAGTTCTAACTGTTTAGAGCTGCCTTTTGTTCGGGTGTCAACGCGTTTATAAAGGCGGGCTTCAACGCTTTTTCTTGAGCAGGCGTCAGCGCCGCCAACTTTTCGACGCTAAAGCCTGCCGCAGACTTTGGTGAGAGTTCTGCCATTTGTTTTGGTTTCAACGTTGCAATTACTTCATCTGGCATAGCCTCAACTTGATCGGCTTTCAAACCAGCCATAGCCTTCGGCGGCAAGGCGCCAACTTGTTGTGCACTCATCGTCGCCATCGCCTCAAGTGGCAGCGCGCCAACTTGAGTTGGCTTCATCGCACCAAACGCGACAGCAGGCAACGCACCAACCTGTTCAGCACTCAACGAACCGACCGCCGCTGGTGTAAATGCGGCAACTTGGGTGGGTTTCATCGTCGCCATTGCCTCGGGGGGCAATGCTGTCAGCTGATCTGGCTTCAAACCTGCGATTGCAGTTGGTGGCAATGCACCAACTTGCTTTGGGCTCATATTTGAAATTAATTCAGGGGGCATCGCGCCGACTTGAGCCGGTTTCATTGCACTGAACGCCGTCGGTGGCATTGCAGTGAATTGTTCAGTATTCATCGAACTAAGTGCCGCTGCCGGCATCGACGCGAATTGCGTTGGCTTCATCGCCGCAAGAACTTCGGGCGGTAGTGCACCGACCTGACTAGGTTTCATTCCAGTAAATGCAGCGGGTGGCATTGCTTTGAATTGCTCGGGGTTCAACGATCCGAATACTTGTGGCGAAAGTTTTGCCGCGTCGGCAGGTTTGAAATTGGCAAATGCACTTGCCGGTACCTTGTCGACATTCCAACCAGTCAACACGCCAGCGAGAGCTGCTGCATTTGCGATATTCGTCGGCGCTGCATTGGCTGCAGGGTTGAATGCCTGCAGTGGCAGTGCACTTCGTTGCTCGGGGCTCATTGACGCAATCACCTCGGGTGTCAATGCTTTGAATTGACTTGGTGAGATAACGGCCAGAGCACCAATTGGCATCGCATCCATCTGGGTGGGAGTGAAAACTTTCATCGCATTTGGCGGAATCACCTTGAACTGATTCTGTTGCATGCCCGAAATTGCATCAGGTGGTAGTGCCGCGAACTGTTGCGGTTTAAATCCGATCATCGCCTGGGGTGGCAACGCCGCGAACTGACTTTCTTGCATGCCGGTTATTGCCGTCGGTGGCAACACCTTGAATTGATCGAGCTTCATGCCGGTCATCGCCGCAGGCGGCAATTGAGCCATCTGATCTGGCTTGAACGCCGTCATTGCGTTTGGCGGCAAGACTGCGAATTGATTCGCGTTGAATCCTGACATTGCGCTCGGCGGCAACTGCCCCATCTGATTTGCACTAATACCCGCCATTGCAGCAGGCGGTAATTGCGACATCTGATCTGGCCTAAAACCTTGCATCGCCTCTGGTGGCAATGCGGCCATACGTGTTGGGTCGAAACCAGCCATCGCGCTCGGGGGCAATTGAGCCATCTGATCTGGTCTAAAACCTTGCATCGCACTTGGCGGCAATGCTCGCAATTGTTCGTTATTCATGCCCGCCATCGCCGCCGGGTTCAAATTATTTATTTGATTGCGATCAAAGCCGGCCATAGCTGTCGGTGGCAATGCGCCAAATTGTGAAGGCTGAAAATTCTGCAGCGCACCAGCACCGAGCGACCGTGCATCATCAGGTCTAAACGCGACAAAATTATCGGGGCGCAAGTTGACCATGTCTGAACCATTCAAAGCATTCGGATTTTGAATTATTCCGCCCGGACCAAAGTTAATGCCAGGCCCAACATTGCACGGCGGCAATGGCGGTGGTCCGCACGCAGCAGGGCCACCAATAATTGGTGCGATTGGCGGGCCGGTTGGTCCGCCGAGTGAGCCACCGGCTGGCGGCCCAACTGGTGCTGCGCCCGGCACTGGGGCCGCAGCTGTGGTGAATTGATATTGACCTGCAGTCACTGCGCCGGCGGTTGGGTTTCCGGCTCCGTCGACGAATGCGCCGCTATCAATTAACAAAAAATAGGTCGTTGAGGCCGACAAGTTAGCAGTCGGGTTTATGACAA
This sequence comes from Actinomycetota bacterium, assembly GCA_009923685.1. GTDB lineage: Bacteria > Actinomycetota > Acidimicrobiia > Acidimicrobiales > Ilumatobacteraceae > BACL27. Next base: position 6,027 of record RFTA01000021.1, on the reverse strand, counting down.
CGCGCAAACCACCGCCACTTGATGTCACGCTCGCCGAAGGCAAAGTAAAAGTCTCAACCGGTGTTGCACAATCTGCGTCACCTGTGCACAGTCGAATCGTCTTGGTTGCGACAGTTGACACCGCTTCACTAAAAGCCAATTCGATATTTCGATCGATAGTGAACGTCGCCATGTTGTGCGGAGGGTCAGATTGATTTGGGTTGAATGTTGGCGCGACAGTGTCTGGGCTTGCCTCGAATCGCCACGCAGTCGTGCTCGTCAATGCAGCCGTTGTGTTGCCGGCTAAGTCAGCGAATGCGCCAGCCTCGTATGTCACGTAATAAATAGTCGCTGGATCAGTGACGAGGTTGACGGTCGAACCTTTACCCAGACGAGTGATCGTCACCATTGCCCCAGAGTTATTTGGAAATTGGGTAACTGCGACATTGCTCTCTGTGCCAATCGTGATCGTTTCGTGCAATACGCCTGCAGACGTGTAGATGAAAATCCGCTTATCCGTAACGGCCGACATGTTCTCGCCAAAAATTATGTTCAATGCCTGAGTGGCTTGCACACCAACCGCACTTGGGAACGGCATGAAACCTTGTGGCGTCGGCGCCGTGTTGTCAATTTTGATGCTCTTATTTGCATTCAGCGAGCCAACAGCACCAGAGACTGGCAATGGCGTGCTCGCGGTTACGCCCGACATCGTTGCGCCAGCGGGCAGGTTGATGCCCGTTACATTGAGTTTCTGACCCGACTGCAAGAGTGTCGAGTGCCCAGCGCCGAGCGTGTATGTGAACGTAAGCGTCTTTGTGCCAGAACCACTCGCATAGGTTGCCACTGCATCAGCCCCAGCATTGAGCAAAAGTTCGGGAACCCCAGCAACGGTCACTGGTTGATTGAAGCGCACTTGAATCGATGGCGCGGTGCCACCACCCGTGCGATAAGAGCCGTTTGCAGTTGAAGAAGTTATGTTCACAATCGAGGCCGAACCCTCGGCGGTCGTGAAGTTCCATGCTGTTGCGCTGTTTATTGCGGCAAAACTATTTGACCTCGCATCGCGCAGTGCCCCCGCCATGATTTGTGCGTTCAAAGCGGTGTTTCCGGGCAACGTCGCATTTGGATTGACCGACATCGAGAACGGTGCCGTGCCCGAAAATGACACACGCGTGCTGTCGAGCGTTTGAATCGCCTCAATCACTCGCCTCGCTGTCGCGCCACCCGCCGCCGCACTGCTGCCCAAATCTGAAACATTGGCGACGTTGCTGGCGCTCGCCGCACTACCCGCAGCCGCTTTGGTCAAATTTATATCAAACGTATTGGCTGTGACCGCGACAATAACGAATGCGCCGTTACCTTCTTTTTGCGAGAGACCTTCAACAACAACCACATCACCGACGTCAAAAGAGTGTGCATTCGAAGTGAGCGTAGCGATGTTGCTCGCAATTGCAATGTTCGTGATTGTTTTGGCAGTGTCGACATCTTCGGCAATAGTTATGTAGCGCAACGGGGCGATCGCGCCGCCAGTGGCAGTTGACGACTCATTGGTGCAGCCGATCGCATACGAGATGTTCCGCCCAGTCACAGCCGTGACTCGAAAATAGGTTTTCGAACCGGTGCCAGCATCATAAGAAGGACCAACTTGATATGGATAAATCAGATCACCGACTGCAATGTCGTGGTTCCGTTGTGCAACGACGGTGGCGGTATTGCTACTGCACGATCGCGATGTCACACTCAGATACGGTGTGGTCGACTCGGACGTCGTCAAGATCAAATTTGAAGTGCTCGAGATACTTGTCGCGTTGTCAGCTGGTGAAAATGAAGCAGCGGTTGGCGCCGTCACATCGACTGAGAGCGATACTGAAGCGCCGCCACATGGACCAGAACTGCAAAGACCACCTGATAATGCTGTTGTAGCTGCAGTCACCGTGTCGAAACCTGTGACAGCCAGAGTTGCGCTGTTGGCAAGCGTTAGCGAAGTTGGCCCAAAGAGACTTTGTGAGGTGTCGCCACTTAAGACTGTGTATGGAAATGTCAAGCAGTTATTCGTACCTGCTCCGTAACTACTTCGCGAACCTGTCCATGAAATTCCAGTTGAGGGACGAGTGTTCAAGACAAGTTTTACATCGGAATTACTGCTACCGGATGCACGGTCAACTTCTGCCTGAAAGCAAACAGCGATGCTGATCACATCACCCGTACTCAATGTGGTGGCGTTTGCTGCAATTGCAGTTGTGTTGACAACACTCACAGTCGATGCAACTGCATTCGCCGGTGAAACAGGGCCAATTATCGAACCAGCCAATGAAACAAGGCTGGCCACAATGCCGAGCCGAATTGATCGATCAAGCATTTCGAACCCCCAATTTTGATTGTTTTGAATATCAGTCTTAAATATCTTGAATATAGGTATTACTCTTATTAAAAATAGAGCCTATTTTTAAATCTGTCAAACCCGAAAGCGATTATTCACCTACAATTCAGTTGATTTTCAATGACGCCAAAAACCACCCGTAAACCCCCTATTGCTCGTCGCGCTCAGTCGGCTAAAGCACAAGCCAATACGGCCAAAGTGCTCAGGGCAATAACCCGCAATGCCACAGACCGCGGCGTCGACGAACTGAATATTTCAGAGGTCGCCAAATTGTCAGGCTTGACTACCGGCGCAATTTACGGTCGGTTCGAAGACCACGACGAAATGGCCATAGAACTTTGGCAATCTGTCGTCAAGCATCAGTTTCGTGCTCGCCTACAGCGCAGCGTCGACTATTTATGCAAAAGCAACGCCAAGACGCCGCAAGCTGCGATCGTCAAAGACTTTGAATCGCCCGACGAAGTCGCCAGGCTTGGGGCCGAATTCTTGGTAATTGCCCGACGCAATCTGCCAATCGGCGAGGTCGTTGTCCCAGAAGTTACTACATGGTTTGCTGAATTTGGTTTGGCAAAGTCAAACGACACGATTAACAACGCGGCTGTCGCAATTGCGATCTCGGCGTCAGTCGGCACTGCACTGCGGTCACTTGTGATGAAAACAAACCCAAATTGGTTGGCTATTGCCAATGGGCTTCAGGCGGCTATTGCCGATGCGAAACCAATCTCACAGCAGATAGAACCGCCACAAATAAACTGGTCAGAGCCCGAGACTGACAGCCCGATACGCACGGCACTCTGCGGCGCAGTTGCCGAAGTCGTCGCCAAGTCAGGTTATGCCAACGCAACAGTTTCGAGAATTGTTCGTCGAGCTGGTTTGACAAACGGTTCGCTCTACAACCTCTACCCCGACAAAGAAGCTCTCACCGATGATGCCATGCAGATTTTTCTCAACTTGTCATCTGACGCCAATCGCAAAGGCAATCGTCAGGCAAGTTTAATGTTGCGTGCTGATCGCGGGCTTGCTGACAGCTTCGCATTGGGCTTGTTGCCGAGTCGACGCATGTGGCTTGACTTTCGTCTTGAGTGTTTGATCGCATCACGCAATCACCTGCCGACCCGCAAGAAATTTAGACAAAGCCTTGAGCGATCTCGCGATGATCTTTGTGCGACGATGCCAGACTTGCCGCCTGAGATTATCAATTTACTTTCAAGCGGCGAACAAGCCGTCGGCATTGGTTTCACCGCGCTTGAACCATATACATCGGCGCTGCGCAGCTGTGATTTTTATTCGATCATGGCCAAGTTGGCCGAACAAAATCAATTGTTGCGACGCGCGCGTTAAAAGGCGCAACAACTCTAAGAAAACGGTTGCGCTTGAATATATTGCGTTATCGGTTGACCCGCAATCACTGTCCACTGTGAACCTGCGATTCGCTCTGTGAGCGCGCGCATCGCCAGATCACCGGCAACAGAAACATCCATTACGCCCATGCTGAAACTTTTTGCATATTCGCGCGCTAGTTCACTGACCAATGGCGTGTCGAGAAAACCGGGGCACAATGCGCTGATACAAACACCGTGTGGCTCGAGTGCTGGTCCGAGAGACTTCACGAGACCAACCATCGCGTGCTTGGTTAATCCATAAATTGGGTCGGGTGCGATCGCAATAATGCCGGCCAGCGATGCTGTCACCAAGATGTGGCCGCTCTTGCGCGCAACCATGCCAGGGATGACGGCACGAGCACCGAACACGACGCCATCGACATTGATACTCATGATGCGCTCGTAGGCATCGTTGTCAACTTTTTCTAACGGGTAGTTCGAGATATTGCCGATCACATTTTGGTGCGTCGAGACGCCTGCGTTGAGACACACAATGTCGAACGGTTCAAATGTCGGCATCAGCTTTTGCCAAGCTTGTGAATCTGTGACGTCGAGATGCACGTATTCGCCACCCACTTCAACAGCGACCTGTTTGCCAAGCGTGTCGTTGACATCGGCGATTACGACAGACGCACCTTCACGAGTGAATCGACGCGCCATCTCTGCACCAATGCCGCTAGCGCCACCGGTGATAAACGCGCGAAGTCCCGACAATTGACTAGTCATATATTTAGCCGAGTTTAACCCAGCCACCGACAAGACCGCTCATGAAACCACCATCAACCTGAACATCGGTGGCATTCAACCATTCGAGTGTCGGGTCAGAAAGAAACAAGATCACTCGTGCAATATCTGTAGCCGTTGCATTGCGGCCCGTCTCGCGAGTAACGAGATCAAGCAACGGACCGATTGATTCGCGAAAATCTTTCAAGATTGGCGTTTGCACCGGACCAGGGCTGACTGTGTTGACTCGCACACCTCGTTCGCGCAACCACTTGCCCTGTTGCTTGGCCATCACCACGACGCACTCTTTCGAAAAGTCGTAGGCACGTTTGCTATCCATTTTGTGGTCGCCAAGCCATTCCAGGCCGGTCGCATAGTCGGGTGTCGCCAACAACCTTTGCACTTCGTCGAGGTGTGCCGCCCATTGCGCGCCCGCGATTGATGCGACATGGGTTATTGACCCGCCTCGGCGAATTCGATCGATCAATAACTCGGTGAGCATACGCAAACCGAGCACATTCACGCGCATCACAATTTCTGGGTCAACCGTGCCAGGCACACCGGCAATATTTAGCAACACGTCGATTTCGCCGTCGATGCTTTTTGCTGCCGCATCGATCGTCTCAGGCTTGGTGAAATCAACCGATACAAATTGCTCGACTTTGAGATCGGGGGCGTTGCGATCAATGGCGATAACTTTTGCGCCAGCCGCAAGCAAGAATTCTGTCGTTTGACGGCCGATACCCGAGGCCGCGCCTGTCACTACTACTCGTTTGTTGCGATACGTCTCGTGTTGGCTCATGGCTTAAGAACTTAACATTGGTAGTGTCTCTCGGCGTGACTGTCTCACTTGTAGTGGTTAGAAGTTGCCGGGCGTGACGCGCTCAATTGCAATTATCGGAGGCGGCGCGAGCGGAGCATTGCTGGCTATAAACCTCGCAAACCTCGCAAACCTTTCGCAGTCGCAAGTCGAGATCACTGTTTATGAGCCGCGACAGCATCTTGGTGAAGGTGTCGCCTACTCGACTACTGATGCGCAACATCTGCTCAATGTTCCTGCGATCGGTATGTCGGCGTTTGTCGAATTGCCCACACACTTTCGCGATTGGGCTGGTGTCGGCGACGGCGACTTTGTCGAGCGACGTCGCTACGGCGTGTATTTGCGTGAGACTCTTGCCAACACACTGCGCGAAAACACGTTTGCCACACTGCAGCATTCACAACATTTGGTCACCGACATCTCCCCAAAAAATAGAATTGCGCTCACACTTCAAGAAAATTCGGTTGCGATGCACGACGCGGTCGTCGTGGCAACCGGTAACTCGGCGCCAGTCTGCCCAAGCTTTATCAAGCCTCACGATCGCGTCATCGTCGACCCATGGGCGCCGAACGCGCTAAGCGGTATCAAAAGTGGCGACCGTGTTGCCTGTATCGGCACTGGCTTAACTTTCGTCGATGTTGCCCTTTCGCTGGTCGCACGCGGTGCGACGGTTAGTGCGTTCTCGCGCCACGGGCTGTTGCCTCGTGAGCACGCCAAAATGTCTGAACTACCAAAGCCCCCAA
>RFTA01000003.1 GCA_009923685.1 Actinomycetota bacterium | reverse complement strand
TTAAGAGCAGACAGAAAATCGTCGCGCCAAATCGGCACGGTTACGCATCATCGAAAAAACACTTGTTGAGGTCGGTAACTAGATGGCGACCGCAGTTTCGACACGACCAGCACCAGTGCGGATTCGCCGACCAGCAGGCTCGCTAGTTCAACCTGCTCGTCATTCGCAGAGGCGATCAGATTCTTCGGCGCAATCGCGGCCGACAGAACATCCTGACCTGCGGGTAGTCGAGCAGGTTCGTGTCAAGCGATTCTCGATGGTGACAACAGTTCTGATCGCAATTGCAACTATCTTGACCTCGATCGTCGTTTTTCAAACAGTCATTGCCGAGCAACAGTTACGACTCGACAAAATCACAACAGATGTGAGGCTGGCTCGATTTCACTACGACGAACTTCGTCAGCAACGCGCCGAATTACGGGCACCAGACTATTTGCGTGAACAAGCCATGTTGCTTGGCATGTCGCAAGGTCTCTCGGCAAAGTTTGAAGAGATTCCTGCAGATGTAGTCGCCAGCGTGATGGCGGCTACCGGCGAGATGGACAAAGCAATTTTGAATCCGCCGATGCTTGAAGATTTGGCTTCACAGACGATGAAGGTCGCAAAACCATGAGCACCGTTGCCCGACGAACAAACACCTTGACGAACAAAGGTCGAGATTTTTATACAAAAGACTTGCGTGGCGGCAACATGCATAAGCGCATCGTCTCAATGTTCATGGTCGTGGCGATTTTGCTTTCACTTCTAGGTGTTCGGGTTGCGCTTTTGCAGACGCTCTGGGCCGGCGACTATCGCGAGGCGAGTGTCGCTCAACGAACTCGCGTGCAGGTCATTCGAGCCGAACGCGGGTCAATTCTTGATCGCAGTGGTCGAGAGTTGGCTCTACCGGTGCCAACTCGCACAGTGTTTGCCGATCCGCGTTCAGTTGTTGACCCAGTCGGTGTCGCCCATGTGGTTGCCGGGGTCTTGCAACTCGACCAAGAGGCAGAAGTTGAACTTGCCACCAAGTTGCAGAACAAGTCATCAAGTTTCGTTTATATCGCCCGTCAGGCCGACAAAGAAATCGCCGATGCAATTTTGGCGCTCGGGTTGAAAGGCGTGTCTTCTTATCGCGAGTCAGGTCGGGCACTTTCGAGCGCGAGTTTGCAAGCGGTGATTGGTCGCACCGATGTCGACGGGGTTGGCATTTCGGGTCTCGAGTTGAAATACCAAGATCTTTTGACCGGAGTTGACGGAAGAATCGTCAGAGAAGTCAACAGCAGTGGCAAATCGATTGCCGCTGGCGCAGGCGAAGTGCTTGAACCTCAATCAGGCGGTCAACTGACAACGACCATTGACCGCACAATTCAGTTTCAAGTTGACGGCATCGTCAAACAACAAGTTGAGCGTCTCGGGGCCCGTGGTGGCATGGCAATTGTGATGGATACCAAGACTGGTGAAATTTTCGCGATGTCAAACATTCGTCGCAATGATGACGGCACGTATACGAGCGAATCTGGAAACTTCTCGTCGGTCGAAGCAAACGAGCCAGGCTCGGTTGCGAAAGTTTTCAGCATCGCCGCCGCAATAAACGAGGGCGCAGTGAACACCGACTCGAAATTTAATGTGCCCGGCTACCAAGTCTTCGACAAAGGCACCAAGTGGGAATATCCGATCAAGGACGCATTTCCTCACGGTCTCGAGGAAATGTCGGTACGCAAAATTTTTGTTGACTCTTCGAACATCGGCACCATTCAGATTTCAAGAACCCTTGAAACTAAGCAGAACCACGAGTATCTGAAACTTTTTGGCTTTGGCACAAAGACTGCAGTCGAATATCCAGGCGAATCTCGCGGATCTTTACGACCAGCGTCGAAATGGCAAGGCACTGAAAAAATATCTTTTGCCTACGGTTATGGCTACACAGCAACGGCTCTTCAACTCGCAGCAGCCGTCAACGTCGTGGCCAACAATGGCGTTTATGTTGCACCAAAGATGGTTTTGAAGACAACCGACAAAAATGGCGTCACGACCGAAACCCCAGCGTCGGCAACACATCAAGTGCTTTCAGAGTCGACCGCAAAAACAATGACTTCAATGATGACCGATGTCGTTTGTTACGGCACCGGCACACTCGCCAAGTTGCCTGGATTGAGTGTCGCAGGCAAAACCGGCACAGCCTATAAATTGCAAGACAACGGCACTTATACGAATGACGAAGGTGCGAGAACATATTTCGCATCGTTCGTTGGTTTCTTGCCGGCAAACAATCCTCGTATGACGGTGCTTGTTTCGATTGACGAGCCAGACCCAAATTCGCGAGATCGATTTGGTGGCACTGCCGCCGCGCCGGTATTTGCGCGCATCGGTCAAGTGTTAGTCAACGAGCTGAATATTCGCCCTGAGGGTGACGACATGGGTTGTGTGGGTTCACGACCGGCAGAACTTGGACCGAGTCACTGAGATGTCGACCAAAAATGTACGCCAGTTAGATGAACTGCTGGTCAGTACAACCGAGGTCAAAGTAGGTCAAATAATTGGTGACTCAAAAGTAAAGATTTCAGACATCACCCACGACTCTTCGAAGGTGTCGCTTGGCGCAATCTTTTGCTGCGTTGTCGGTGAAAACGCGGACGGTCACAACTTTGCCAATGTCGCAGTAGCCAACGGTGCTGTTGCGTTATTGGTTGAGCGCAGGGTAGAAGTTGATGTAACTCAAGTTGTCGTTAGCGATGTGCGTTCAGCGATGGGTTATATCGCCGCCGAATTGTTCAATCGTCCAAGTCAAAAAATGAACGTAATTGGTGTCACGGGAACAAATGGCAAAACGACGACTGCTCACTTGTTGGCGGCAATTCTTCAACAGCATGGCTGGTCGACTTCGATTATCGGCACACTCACCGGCTCGCGAACGACTCCAGAATCAACCGACCTGCAACGGCACCTCGCCAACGAACATGATCGTGGCTGCAAAGCAGTCGTGATGGAAGTATCTTCGCACGCGCTGACTCTGCGCCGCGTCGAAGGAACCTCGTTTAAAGTTGCAGTCTTCACCAATCTCGGACAAGATCACCTAGATTTTCACAAGTCGCAAGAAGATTATTTCGCCGCTAAGGCGAGTCTCTTTGACAAAAAGTTCACCGAAGTTTGCGTCATTAACCGAGATGATGTGCACGGGTCGCTGTTGATTGATTCGCTTTCAAAAAACAACGATGTTCAGTGTCAAACATTCGGTGCCGACGATGCACATTCGGTAGTGGCGAGTTCAGAAAAAATATCGTTTATTTGGCAGGGTCAAAAAATTGAAGTTGGCATGGGCGGCTACTTCAATGTCATGAACGCGCTAGCTGCCGCGACTGCAGCAGCCAAACTTGGTGTCACTGCTGGTGACATCGCCAAAGGTTTGGCTGCTGCAAGCGCTGTTGCTGGACGATTTGAATCTGTCAATGTCGGTCAAAACTTTTCAGTGATAATCGACTATGCGCACACTCCTGAGGCGCTACAAAATGTTTTGGTCGCAACTCGACAACTAATTTCTGGAACCGCGCGAATAATTTTGGTGTTCGGTTGCGGTGGCGGTCGTGATCAGTCGAAGCGACCTAAGATGGGGTCAGTTGCCGCAAAATTCGCCGATGTCGCATTGATTACCTCAGATAACCCGCGCCATGAAGACTCTCAAAAAATCGCCGACGAAATCTTGGCTGGTGCACAAGATCAAACCCAAAATATGAAAATTCAATTAGATCGTCGTCAGGCAATCGCCACCGCCTTTTCATCCGCAAATGCGGGGGACATTGTGGTCATAGCCGGCAAGGGTCACGAGACAACTCAAACAATCGGTGCCACCGAAATGCCGTTTAACGATTCTGAAGTTTCGCGAGAGTTGCTCAAGGTGGCGTCATGATCGCAATTTTGACCGCGGCGGCTGTGGCGATGATCGCGTCGCTGATTGGCACTCGCATTTTGATTTCTGTGTTTCGACGCCTCGGTAAGGGTCAGCCGATTCTCGGTGCCGAAGATCGCGGCCCTGTGCAACACATGAAAAAGCAAGGCACGCCAACGATGGGTGGCATCGCGATCTTGATCTCAGCGGCACTGGGATGGTTCGTCGCGCACTTCAGAGACGGTTTGCCATTCTCAGATCAGTCGATGATCATCTGGGCAGCAATCTTCGTGCTCGGCTTCGTGGGGTTTCTTGACGACTTTCTCAAAGTGCAACGCCAACATAATCGCGGATTGTTCTGGAAAAAAAAGGGATACATAACTTTTGCGATCTGCATTGGTTTGACTTGGTGGTTGACTGCAGCAACTGGCGTCAGCGAGACGCTTTCTTTTACGCGGGCAGATTTGCCTGGCATCACATTCACATGGCCATTGTTTGTCATTTGGACGGCTCTAATGGTGTGGGGTACTTCGAATGCGGTGAACGTGACCGATGGTCTCGACGGTCTTGCGGCAGGCTCGGCTTCATTTGGTTTCATCGCTTTCACAGTCATCGCATATTGGGCTTTTAGAAATCCGCAGTTTTATGGTGATGTTGTCAACCCACTCGACCTTGCCGTGCTTGCTGCATCTTTGGCCGGAGCATGCGGCGGATTTCTTTGGTGGAACGCTGCGCCGGCGCGAATATTTATGGGCGATGTTGGCGCTCTTGGTCTTGGCACGGCACTTGGTTTATTGGCCGTCACAACGAACACGCATTTATTGTTGCCGATCATTTGCGGCATCAATGTCATCGAAGCCGGTTCAGTAGCGGTGCAGATGGGCGTGTTCAAAGCATCTGGTCGCAAAAAACGACTATTCAAAAATTCACCAATTCATCACCACTTCGAGCAAAGCGGCTGGCCAGAGACAACCGTGATTATTCGTTTTTGGATTATCTCTGCCATCTGCGTGGCGACTGCCGTGGCCGCGTTCATCGCCGACTTCACAAATCTGCAGAGTCTCTACGGATTGCGCCGTTGATATGACGACGACACTCGTCTATGGTTTGGCTGTCGCTGGTCGAGCAGTGGCTAACGAGCTTGTGTTGCGCGGCGAAAAAGTTGTCTTGGCCGACGATCAACAAAGCGACGGTCATTCAGAGTTTGCAAGAAGTATGAATAGCGAAATTGTGTTCAAGCCGAGTGCTGCAGATCTGCGAGCGATTCTTGGCAAGGTCGACCGCGTTTCACCAGCACCAGGTATCGCCGAGAGTCATAAGTTATTTGAGGCTTCACGCAAACTTGGCAAACCGATGGTTTCTGAAATTGAAATCGCTTATCAGTACGAACAAATTTCTTCGTCACCTCGTCCGATGGTTGCAGTAACCGGAACCGATGGCAAAACAACCACGACTCTGATGGCCACGGCGATGCTTAATTGCGCTGGGCACAAGGCGCTGGCGGTAGGCAACACCGAAACTCCGTTGATCGCCGCATTACGCACAGACGCAAATGCGTTTGCCGTTGAGTGCTCAAGTTTTCGTTTGGCACTCACGCAAAGTTTTCGTGCGAAAGCATCAGTTTGGCTTAACATCGCCCCCGATCATTTAGATTGGCACGCCTCGTTCGACGCATATCAAACGGCAAAAGCAAAAATATGGGCACACGTATCGGCAACAGACGTGGCGGTTGTGCCGGTTCATGATGATGTGATCACAAAATTTGCCCAAAATTCTGGCGCTAAAGTCGTCAGTTTTGGGCAAAACGCCGGCGACTACCACGCATCGAATGGAGTGCTCACTTGTCCATCTGGTGAAATCATGCACAGCAGCGAAATGGCCCGCGGTTTGCCACACGACGTGACGAATGCATTGGCTGCTGCAGCGATAGCAATCGAGTCTGGTCTTGCCAACTGCAGCCAGGTCGCGCAAGCCTTGCGAAGTTTTGTTAACGCGCCACATCGCATCGAGTTTGTCGCCGAACACGGTGGTGTGCGGTGGTTCAACGATTCAAAGGCAACTAGTCCACACGCTTCAAGCGTCGCACTTCGTTCGTTCGAATCGATCGTGTTGATTGCCGGAGGCAAAAATAAAGATCTTGACCTGTCGGCAATGGCGAGTCACGCCGAGAATGTCAAGGCTGTTGTGGCGATTGGCCAAGCAGCACAAGAAATCAAATCGGCGTTTGCTGGCACTCGTGAAGTGCAAGTTGCAAATTCAATGAATGAGGCCGTGAATTGCGCAGATCAATTCGCTGCTTCGGGTGATGTCGTGCTGTTGTCACCAGGGTGCACCAGTTACGACTGGTATAAGAACTACGGCGAGCGCGGTCTTGATTTCAAAAGCAAGGTTCACGAATTGATCAAATCCAAACAAAACAAGAAATAGAAATCAGAGGAATCATGAGCACAGCAACTTCGACAACAACCACAAATCGAGCGATGACTCTTGCTCAGCGTCGTCGTGCGGTGCTCGATCGTGGTGGACTTTTGTCGTCTCGACGAGTCGCACAGAAGCCAGCCAATACAACTTTCTTTCTGATCTTTTTCACGGTTCTCACGCTCGTGGCTTTCGGTCTTGTGATGGTGATGTCGTCGTCGTCGATCGTCGCGTTGAATCGTGGCATGTCACCCTGGACGATGTTTTTCAAGCAATTGATGTGGGCATGTGTCGGCGGGCTCGGAATGGCGTTCTTCTTTCGCTTTCCATATTCATTGATGCGTCGCGCCGTGTTTCCAGTCTTGTTATTTACCTATGGTCTGATGTTCTTGCCGTTTGCGCCGAACATCGGCGTGAGCACCAACGGCGCCCGCGCATGGGTGGCAATGGGGCCGATCGGCTTTCAACCATCAGAACTTTTGAAACTTTCACTTCTTGTTTATTGCGCGAACCTTCTCGGCAGGCGTCAAAAAGAGGTGACCGACTTCAATCGCACGACTCGACCAGTGGTTGTTGCATTAGTCATTTCAGTCGTTCTTTGCCTGATGCAACGCGACCTCGGCGGAGCGATCGTGATGACCTGCATCGTTTTGGCGGTCATGTGCATGGCGGGCATTCCAATGCGCATCATCAACACCATCGCAGGTTCGGGTGTCGTTGGCGCGCTGTTCTTTACGATGATCACTTCCTCGCGTCGAAATCGATGGACGGCATTTTTGAATCTTGACGAGACAAAGGGTTCTTTCGGTTATCAAGTTTGGCAGTCGATTCTGTCAATTTCGAACGGCGGTATCTCGGGCGTGGGCGTTGGTGCTGGTACCGGTAAATGGGGTTATGTGCCGCTAGCGCACAGCGATTTTATTTTCTCGACGATCGCCGAAGAGATGGGTCTAATTGGCGTCACCGTCGTAATCGGAGGATTCTTGACTCTCGTTGTCGCCGGCCTACGCGCCGCACTTGGTGCCGAAGAAAGATTTGGCGCGTTGCTCGCAGGCGGCGTGACAATGTGGTTCGCGATTCAAGCGATCATCAACATCGGTGGTGTTACTGGTTCGATGCCCGTGACTGGTTTAACACTTCCACTCATCTCATACGGCGGAAGTTCGCTATTGGTGTGCATGTCGGCAGCCGGGCTGTTGATGAATGTCGCGCGTAATATGAAGTGAGCAATCTTTACAAGTAGAACACCTTGACCGCCACCAGCCGCCCCGTTTTCGCCGTCATCACCGGTGGGGGAACCAGTGGCCATGTGGTACCCGCTCTCGCAATCGCTGAACTGCTGCAAGATTCGGGCATTACCAACGAACGACTCCATTTCATCGGATCAACGACCGGGATCGAAACAAAACTCGTGCCACAATCAGGCATCTCACTTTCGCTGTTGACAGTGCAGGGTTTCAGTCGAGGTTGGTCGTTGTCTTCGCTCCGCCAGAACTTTCAGACGATCTCAAAATTGCGAACCGCGACCCAAGTTGCAGAAAAACTTCTGCTCGGTCTGCAACCTGCCGTCGTTATATCAGTCGGCGGTTATGTGAGCGTCCCGGCAACCCGTGCAGCAAAAAAACTTGGTATCCCAATTGTGACGGTTTCTTATGATCGCCGACCCGGACTTGCCACAAAAGTGCAGGCACGAGATGCTAGAGCCGTTGCCGTGGCCTATCTTCCGTCAAGACTGAAGAACGCAACACTTACGGGCGCACCCGTTCGTCGCTCATTGCGCAATCTCGACATTGCAGTCGCGCGAAGTCAAGCGCGTGCCACGCTCGAGATACCCGCTGATCGAAAGGTTGTCTGTATCACAGGTGGCTCGCTTGGTTCGGCAAGACTTAACGCAGTAGCTCGAGTGCTGGTTGAGGTCAATCAAGATCGCCAAGATTTGTGCATCATTCATCTGACGGGTCAAAGATTCATCGATGAAGACCTTCCCGTTATCGACAAACAGTCAAAAATTATTTATAAACGACTCGACTCGACCGTGGCGATGCACGATGTTTATAGTGCGTCTGATTTAGTCGTCGCTCGAGCAGGCGCAAGCACCGTCGCCGAGGTCTCGACAATCGGCATCGCTACCGTGCTCGTGCCATGGAGTGGTGCCGCAGAAGATCATCAAACCGCTAACGCAAAGTGGCTCGGTGATCTGGGTGGTGCGGTGGTAGTTGACGAGACGAAGATTTCGAATCTTGACTTGGCAAAAAATATTTCGTCTCTTGTCGACGATGGCCAAAGACTCAAGCAACTTGCCGACACGGCGCGTTTGGCGGGCGACCAGCATCGAAATAGTTCGTTGGTTGAACTGATCATGAGTGCAGTCGCGACTGATACCGCGTTGTTGAACTTGAGAAGCCATAAAAGAGTTCATGTTGTCGGCATCGGCGGACCTGGAATGTCGGCGGTGGCAACCGTGCTGGCCGAAATGGGGCATCAAGTTTCTGGTAGCGATATTCGAAATTCAGAGTTGATCGAGCGTCTCGTCGAGCTGGGCGTCACGGTCAATATCGGGCACGACCCTGCAGTGGTCAAAGATTGCGATTTCGTCACTGGGTCACCGGCGATTGCTAAGTCGAACATTGAATATCAGCAGGCTCGCAAATTGAGTATTCCCGTATTGACGAGAGCCGAAACTCTTGCCGCCATTTGCCGATGTGCCACGAGCATCGGTGTGGCGGGCACCCATGGCAAAACAACGACATCGTCGATGTTGGCAACGATTCTGCGAGACAGCCAGAGAACTCCGAGTTATCTGATCGGTGGCGATGTCATCTCGTTCAACCACGGCGCTTCATGGACAAACGGTGAGCTGTTGGTCGTTGAGGCAGACGAAAGTGACGGCACGCATCAGCAGTTGCCCCTTGCTGCAACCATCTTGACGAATGTTGATGTTGATCATTTAGATCACTTTAAAACGCAGTCTGCAATTGAAGAAAGTTTTGTCAGTTATGTCAAAAATATTTCGGGACCGCGGGTCTTGTGCCTTGACGACCCTGTGTGTGCTCGAATCGCCGCCGAAAATCGCTCGATTACCTACTCGATTAACCCCGATTCACGGGCAGATTTCGTCGCATCTGAAGTTCGCTTCAAAGACGGCAAGGCTGCATTCATTGTTTCTAAAAATGTCGACCAAAGCCGAATCAATCTCGGTCGTGTCTCGATACCGCTTCGAGGTGCACATAATGTGAGCAATGCACTTGGCGCGATTGTCATGGCGATGCAGTTTGGGGTCGAGTTTGATCAAGCTGCAAACTCGTTGAATAATTTTGGTGGAGTAGCCCGAAGGTTCGATGTTCGGGGCATCGATGATGGTGCAACGTTCGTTGATGATTACGCCCATCTGCCAAACGAGATTGCCGCGGTTCTCTCTGGCGTTCGAGATGAGTCAGATAAATGGTCAAGGGTAGTTGCCGTGTTTCAACCGAACAGGTTCAATCGCATGTCGGTCATTTCGCATCTCTATGGCGATGCGTTTGTTGGCGCCGATCTTGTCGTGGTCACAGATATTTATCCTTCTGGCACCCAACCAATCGCAGGGGTCACAGGGCAACTAGTCGTCGATGCAGTTCTTCGATCGCATCCCAACGCCCAAGTTGTTTATCTACCAAGCCGCAAAGATCTCGTAGAGTTCTTGGCAGATGAAATCAAGTCAGGTGATCTATGCATCTCGATGGGCTGCGGCGACATTGCCACATTGCCAAACGAAGTGATTTCGCGTCGTCGAGGTAAGTCAAGTTGATTTCAGATCTAGTGCGACCGAGCGACAAAGACCTGAACCGGTTTGCGGCTCTTCTCGGCGATCGAATCACTCGTGACGAACCAATTGGCCCTTATACGACATATCGGGTGGGCGGGTCTGCGTCGTTATTCATGCGGGCGATGAACGTCGACGATCTTCACGCCGTTTCGCGCGCGTTGACAAAGGTCAAAATACCGATTCTGATGCTCGGCCGGGGCAGCAACATGTTGATTTCAAGTGGTGGCTTTAGAGGTCTGGCAATCGCGCTTGGTCCGTTCGCCGAGCAAATAACTTTGCCGACTATTGATAGCGAGCCGATACTCGTAGTCGGAGCAATGTCTTCGCTGCCCGTTATTGCTCGCCAAACAGTTGCCGCCGGATTGCGCGGTTTTGAATGGGCGGTTGGTGTACCCGGGTCGATCGGTGGCGCAGTGCGAATGAATGCAGGCGGTCACGGTTCTGACATGATCGCGTCGTTGTTGAGCGTGCGACTGTTTCATCTCGAGCGGGGCATTGAAGCAAATGTCTCGGCAGCGAATCTTGGTTTGCGTTTTCGTGGTTCTGATTTGAGCGACCAGCACATCGTTCTTTCGGCAACTTTGCGGCTCGCCTGGGGTGACAAAAAAGAGGGCGAATCGCGCTTGGCAGAAATCGTCAAGTGGCGTCGAGAAAATCAGCCTGGTGGTCAAAACGCCGGTTCAGTTTTTGTCAATCCGGTTTCTGGCGGGTCATCTGCCGGGGCATTGATCGATGGCCTTGGGTTGCGCGGCTATCGAGTGGGTAGCGCAGCAGTCTCAGAAAAACATGCAAACTTTATCCAGGCCGACGAAGATGGCAACGCCGATGATGTCGTCGAGTTGATGACTTTCGTTCGCCAACGCGTCGCTGAGGCACATTCGATCGATCTTCGAAGCGAGATTCG
Source organism: Actinomycetota bacterium (assembly GCA_009923685.1). GTDB lineage: Bacteria > Actinomycetota > Acidimicrobiia > Acidimicrobiales > Ilumatobacteraceae > BACL27. Next base: position 19,373 of record RFTA01000003.1, on the reverse strand, counting down.
ACTCGTCGGTTTTTCAACCACGGTTGCCAACGATGCGGGTTCAACAGATCAAACCGAGATCTTGCGCAACTCACAACTTGAATCTGCTTTTGGGTCATCGAACAACACCGATCTCTCGATTCCCGTTCCATCTCTTTCTGAACAACTCTCCGACGAAGTATTGGCTGAACTCAAAGACGCATTTGAAGGCGATGCAACGCCGACAGGAAATCTCAGAGTGGTCAGGCCGACAGACGCCACAAAATCGCGCGAAAAACCAAGAGATGAAACCTCAGCACCGACGAACTCATCGCTAACCCTCAAGACCAACAATGGTCGAATAGTCATCGTCGATGACGAACTTCGTCTACCAGTTGACTCAGATCATCCGATCGACGAAATGACCAGCTCGGTTAATGTCGCGCCAACCTCAGATCCGAGCAATGTGATTCGTGATCCACGAATAGTCGATCGTCGCAACGATGTGATTAAGAAAATCGCCTCGAATCGGCGTCAGTTGTTGGTAGCCGTCGGCTCGGTAGTCGGCGTCGTCGCGCTCGTGTTGATAATTCTGGCTTCACCAATTATCGGCGTAAGAAAAATAGAAATTGAAGGTGCTCGATATGTCAGCGCCGATCTCGTGATTGCCGTCGAAAAATCGCTCAATGGAAAATCAATTTTGACAGTTGACACGCGGGCGGCCGAGCGACGACTCGAGGGTGATCCGTGGGTTGAATCGGTGCGAATAAGGTCATTCTTTCCGTCAAGACTCGTGATCGAGATCGTTGAGCGCAAGCCCGTCGCCTTTTATATAGGAGTAGATAATCGGTCGCGAGTGGTAGATCCCCAAGGGCGAGTTTTAGCCGTTGAGACGGGACAACCCACGCAATATCTACAGATCACCGGCGTTGGCCCGAACCTTGCGCCAGGGGCGAGCGCCGGCACGGTTTACAGGGCAGCGGCGCAACTAGCCGGTGGTCTGCCAGACGAACTTAGCGAACGAGTTCTAAATGTTGGGGTCGGCGGACCCAATCAGTTGATCATGACATTGCGAAGTGGCACCTTGATCAACTTTGGTCCGCCGGTTGACCTACAAAACAAGTTGATCTCTTTGCTGGTACTCCTGCGTCGACAAGACGCCAAGCAAATCATTTCGATCGATTTAACAGACCCGAGAACACCAACTGTAAAGTCGAAGTAGAGACTTTCTCTAAACTTGCCTGAAGGTTCTGCTTATGTTTGGTGCGGTTGAATCAATGTGGCAGAATATCTGCACTCACAATTCGTGAGCACATCAAGCGCAAGTAGCGGGGGTTAATCCTAAATGGTCGGTCAACCACAGAATTATCTAGCAGTAATCAAAGTAATTGGTGTTGGCGGCGGCGGCGTTAATGCGATCAATCGCATGATGGAGTCGGGCATGCGTGGAGTTGAATTCGTGGCGATCAACACAGATGCCCAAGCGTTGTTGTTGAGTGATGCAAGTGTGAAAATCGATATCGGTCGCGAATTAACTCGTGGCCTTGGCGCTGGCGCTAACCCTGAGGTTGGTCGAGAGGCCGCCGAACAACATCGAGATGAGATTCAAGAAGTTGTTTCTGGTGCCGACATGGTGTTTATCACCGCCGGCGAAGGTGGCGGCACCGGCACTGGTGCTGCACCAGTGATTGCCGAAATAGCCAAAGCCGAAGGTGCGCTGACGGTTGCAATTGTCACTCGGCCTTTTGCGTTTGAGGGTCGCCGTCGTTCGGTGCAAGCCGATGCCGGCATCGCAGCGCTTAAAGAAAAAGTCGACACACTTGTTGTGATTCCAAACGAGCGACTGCTTACAATTTCGACCGACAAAACAACGATGCTCGATGCGTTCAAAAAAGCCGACGAAGTCTTGGTGCAAGGCGTTGCTGGCATTACCGGTCTGATCACAACTCCTGGTTTGATCAACACTGACTTTGCAGATGTCAAGGCAGTTTTGGCAAATGCAGGCACTGCGTTGATGGGTACTGGTGCGGCGAGTGGCGACAATCGAGCGGTGTTGGCGGCAAACGCTGCGATCAATTCGCCATTGCTCGAAGCCTCACTCGAAGGCGCACGGGGCATCGTCGTCAACATCACGGGTCCGTCAAACGTCGGTCTGTTCGAAGTTACAAACGCGATGGAGATCGTGCGAGGTGTCGCACATCAAGACGCAAACATCATTCACGGTTTGGTCATCGACGACGATGTTAATGACGAAGTTCGAGTCACAGTTGTCGCTGCTGGTTTCGAACGCTGGGACAGCGCGGCGCAACGCACCGCGACTCGTGGTGATGGTCGCAACACGGCGACTGCGGGCACGGCTCGACCCGAACCCAAAAGTGGGCGATTGAAAGATTTGTTCGGCGGAACATCTGATCCACTAAGTGGTCCAGATGATGACGATGATCTTCCGGCGTTTTTAAAATAGAACCCGCATGTCGGTGACGACATGACCGCAATCGACGCATCGCAAGTTGCGTCTCGTGTCGCGCAAATTCGAGAGCGAATAAATCGTGCAGGTGGCAAAGATGTCGAGGTGATCGCCGTTACCAAAACGTTCGATGTTTCGGCGATGATCGCCGCGTTCGACGCCGGAGTTGAGGGCATCGGTGAAAACTACGCACAAGAGTTGATCTCCAAGATTCGCGACTTGCCGACAATCAAGAAACTGCCGATTCACTTCATCGGTCGACTGCAAACCAACAAGGTCAAGTCGCTAGTCGACACAGTCGATGTGTGGCAGACCGTAGACCGGCCCGAGTTGATTGCCGAGATTGCCAAACGTTGTGTCAAAACAGACTCGATGGCCAGATCCACAATTATGTTGCAGGTCAATTCGACCAACGAGACCGACAAAGGCGGTTGCCAACCAAATCAAGTTGAGCAGTTGCTGCAATTCGCATTGTCTAAAGGGCTTGAAGTTTTGGGTTTGATGACAGTGGGTCCAACAGATGGTGACCCGCAACGAGCACGAGTTGGCTTTAAATTGGTGCGCAAACTTGCTGATGACTTGGGTTTGTCGAAATGCAGCATGGGCATGACGGGCGATCTTGAAATTGCCGTTGGCGAGGGCGCAACGATGATTCGAGTTGGCTCGGCATTGTTCGGACCCCGTAGTTAAAAATTCATGACCGGTGCGTTGGCCGGATGTCCGTTAGTTAGGGCGAATTTTGAACTATCCTTTAGCTATGTCAATGTTCCGCCGAGCAATGGATTATTTGGGTCTAGGGCCAGACGAGGCCTACGACGATTATGACGAGTCGGTTGCAGTTGAACGAGATCGCCGCATGCCGAGTCGTGGTCGTCAGCGCGCAGAGCGATTTGATGATCTCGAGCCTGGTTACGACGACTACGACGATCGAGCGATGGGTGAACCGCGTTCTAGTGGCATGCGCACCCAACAGGCCCAACATGATTCGGGCGTGACCGTGCGTCCTGTTGCGGGTCGTCGCACCGAGGCGGTCGCGAGACCGGTCTTGCCTGCGAGTGATCCGGTGACGATTCGTCCGACAAGTTATGAAGACGCCAAAGAGATTGCCGATCGGTTCAAAGAAGGCAACCCTGTGATTATCAACGTGCAGTCGACCGATCAGAAAACGATGAGGCGAATCATCGATTTTGCAAGCGGCGTTTGTTATGCAAACAACGGCACCATGGAGAAAATGAGTAACGGTGTCTTCATGATGAAGCCGTTTGGCGCACGCGTTACTCGCGGCTAGCGCAGAATAGGCGCACTTAATGACCGAACTATTGTGCACGCTCGTTCAAATCTTCATTTATATGATCATCGTTCGCGTGGTCTTGTCGTGGTTTCCGTCGACGAGTGGCGGGGTCGTGGCGCAGATTTCATATTTCGTTGGTCGATTCACTGAACCAGTTCTTGATTGGGTTCGCCGTGTTATGCCGCGCACGGGTGCGCTCGACTTGTCGCCACTAGTCGTGTTGTTGTTTTTGCAGATTGTCGTGCAGCGCATGATATTGAAGTGTTAAGCATCTTGTGTCATACCCGCAGGTAGAACCACAGCCGAACTTTCCATCACTTGAGAATCAGGTTCTCGAATATTGGAAGACCGATAAAACTTTTGCCGCGTCAATAGACGTGCATGACGCCGGCAAAAACGGCGAAAACGAGTTTGTTTTTTACGATGGTCCGCCGTTTGCCAATGGTTTGCCGCATTACGGGCATTTACTGACTGGTTTCGTCAAAGATGCGGTGCCTCGTTATCGCACGATGCGAGGTCAACGAGTCGAGCGCCGATTCGGCTGGGACTGTCACGGTCTGCCGGCTGAGGCCGAAGCCGAGCGACAACTCGGTATTTCTGGTCGCCAGGCAATCACCGATTTTGGCATCGACAAGTTCAATGACTATTGCCGAACTTCTGTATTGCAATACACCAGCGACTGGGAGCGTTACGTAACTCGCCAGGCTCGATGGGTCGACTTTGAAAACGATTACAAAACTCTCGACACTCCTTATATGGAGAGCGTCATGTGGGCGTTCAAAACACTGTGGAACAAGGGCCTGATTTATGAAGGTTTTCGAGTGTTGCCATATTCATGGGCACTTGAGACCCCGCTTTCAAATACAGAAACCCGAATGGACGATGCATACAAGCAAGTTCAAGATCCGGCGCTGACCGTCGGTTTTGAACTCTCATCGGGTGAACTCTTGTTGGCATGGACAACAACACCCTGGACATTGCCTTCGAATTTGGCCTTGGCGGTCGCGCCAGACGTCGAATATGTGGTGATCGAGTTCTCCGGACGAAAACTGATTCTCGCTGCCGAACGACTGTCGGCATACGAGAGAGAATTCTCAGAAGCCAAAGTCGTCGAAACAATATTGGGCACCCAACTTGTTGGTCGCACTTACAAACCTTTGTTCAACTATTTCGCCGATCAGCCAGGTGCATTTCGGGTAATTGCGGGCGACTTCGTAACGACCGAAGACGGCACCGGGGTCGTTCACATGGCGCCAGGCTTTGGCGAAGACGACCAGAGGGTTTGTCAAGAAGCGGGCATTGACTTGGTCGTGCCAGTTGACTCACGAGGATGTTTCACGAATGAAGTGCCAGATTTTGAAGGTCAACTAGTTTTCGACGCAAACCCAGCGATCATCAAAGTGCTCAAAGAGCGTGGTGTCGTCTTTCGGCACGAGACATACGATCACGCGTATCCGCATTGTTGGCGCACCGGCAAACCGCTGATCTATAAAGCAGTAGGTTCGTGGTTCGTCAAGGTAACCGCGATTCGAGATCGCATGGTCGAACTCAACGAGCAAGTTCGCTGGGTTCCTGATCATTTGCAACACGGAAGTTTCGGTAAATGGCTCGAGAACGCCCGCGATTGGACAATCAGCCGCAATCGATTTTGGGGTTCGCCGATTCCGGTTTGGCGCAGCGATGATGCAAACTATCCGCGCATCGATGTCTACGGAAGTCTCGAAGAACTTCGCAAAGACTTCGGAGTCGACATCAAAGAATTGCACCGTCCGACTATCGACAATTTGGTACGCCCAAACCCCGACGACCCGACCGGCAAATCAATGATGCGTCGGGTGCCTGAAGTTTTGGATTGCTGGTTCGAAAGCGGGTCAATGCCGTTTGCCCAGGTGCACTATCCATTCGAAAATCAGCAATGGTTCGAAAATCATTACCCCGGAGACTTCATCGTCGAATATATAGGTCAAACTCGTGGCTGGTTTTACACCTTGCATGTGCTCGCGACTGCGTTGTTCGACCGACCTGCTTTTTCGAATTGCGTAAGCCACGGCATCGTGCTCGGTGAAGACGGCGCAAAAATGTCAAAAAGCCTTCGAAACTACCCAGATCCGATGAAAGTTTTCGACAGTCATGGCGCCGATGCGATGCGTTGGTATTTGCTTTCATCTTCGATCTTGCGTGGCTCAGACTTTGCGGTTACCGACGACGGAATGCGTGACACCGTTCGCCAGGTGATGCTGCCGCTCTGGAACAGTTGGTATTTTCTTTCGCTTTATGCAAATGCCGAATCGGTTGCGGGCAGCGTCGATGCATCTAGCGAGAACGTTCTCGACCGCTACATCATTTCAAAACTGCATGGTTTGGTGGCAGCCACAACAAAGAGTTTCGACGAATACGATCTATTTGCTGCTTGCGCCGAGATTCGCACGTTTTTAGATGTCTTGACCAACTGGTATATCCGCCGCAGTCGTGATCGTTTCTGGAAGGGTGATGTTGCAGCAATCAACACGCTTCACACTGTGCTTCATTATTTGACTCGAATCGCCGCACCTGTTTTGCCGCTTGTATCTGAGCAAATTTTTCGGGGTTTGAGTGGTGAGCGAAGTGTCCATTTGCAATCTTGGCCGACCACCGATGGGCTGCGCTTTGACGAAAAACTGGTTGCCTCGATGGATCGCGTTCGCGATGTTTGTTCGACGACACTGTCTCTTCGCAAGGCGCACAGTCGAAGAGTTCGACAGCCTTTGGCCAGTCTGACGGTTGCCACACAAAATTCTGCTGCGCTCAAACCATTTGAAGACATCATCAAAGACGAGGTGAACGTTCGTTCTATTACTTTTTTAAATGATTTTTCGTCGGTCGCAGAGTTTGAGTTGCAGGTTGTCCCCAGTGTTGTTGGTCCACGACTCGGTGCCAATACTCAGGCGGTGATCAAAGCCGTGAAGAAAGGTGAATGGACACGTCAGGGCGATGTAGTCACCGCGGGCGGCGTCGATCTGAAACCGGGCGAATATCAACTCAAATTGGTGCCAAAAGCTTCGGGCGCAAGTGCTGCACTGGGTGATTCAGCAGGTGTGGTTGTGCTTGACATTGAACTGACATCAGAGCTCGAAGCAGAAGGTGTTGCGCGTGACGTAATTCGCTTGGTTCAACAACAGCGTCGCGACGCTGGTCTAGACGTTTCAGACCGCATCGCGTTGCAGCTTGGTTTGCCATCTGAACTTTGTGAGCAGATTTCAGCCCATCATGAGACGATTAAGTCAGAGACATTGGCGATCAGCTTAGAAGTAAGTGTGCTGTCAGATAAACAGTCGCCGAACGCCGATTTAGACGGTGTCGCGGTGTTTGTGTCTGTAAATGCGGTATCGTAGCGCGGTCAAATTAGTGCGTTTCAAAATCAAACCACTCGAGAGGTGAAAATGGCATCTGCTAAGAAAAAAAAGCAGGCAATGGCTAAAAAGAAACTTGCTGCCCGCAAGAAGCTTGAGCTCAAGAAGAAGCTCGAACTCAAAAAGAAACTCGAGTTGAAGAAGAAACTCGAGCTGAAGAAGAAACTCGAGTTGAAGAAGAAACTCGAGTTGAAGAAGAAACTCGAGCTCAAGAAGAAACTCGAGCTCAAAAAAAAGCTTGAGCTAAAGAAAAAGCTCGCACTTGCCAAGTCGATTAAGAAACAAAAAGAGCTCGACAAGCGCAAAGCACTCGCAGAGCGTAAGCGACTGCAAAAAGAGAAGCAAAAAGAGGCGCAGCGCCTCGCCAAAGAACGAGCAAAACTTAAAGCACAACAAATTGCCGAACGACTGGCTTTAAAACTCGCAAAAGAAAAACAGCGTCAAGATGAAAAACTGGCCCGCGAAGCCGCAAAAGCAGCGAAGATCGCCGCCCGCGAAGCCGCGCGGTTGGCTGAGATCGAGGCGAATCGTAAGCCCGTCGCGCCACCGAAGCCGCCAATCATTAAGGGTGTCATGCAAGATGGCATCACACCTACCAAAGAATTCAATATCGAGTTTTTGATTTCTCAGCGCGAATTACTGATCGCCGAGCGTCGCAATCTGCTTGGTCAAGCCGACCAACTCGAAAGCGAGGCAAACGCGATCGTCGAGAACTCAGAGATGGGTGATGTGCAGTTTGATGACGAAGGTGGTGAAGGTGACACGATGGTGGTCGAACGTGAACGCGACTTGACACTCTCGGCATCTGCGCGCCAAACGGTCGAAGAAATTGACGAGGCTCTCAAACGGCTAGAGACCGGCGACTACGGTTATTCGGCCCGCTCTGGTCTTCCGATTCCTCGCGAGCGTCTCAAGGCGATTCCGTGGACAACCGAGTTGGTCGTCGAGCGTGCGGGTGGCATTGGTTCTTACTAAAGCCTCGCGCTCGTTGCCAAAACTAATTGTCGTCGCTGTCGTTGCTGCCGATCAGGCAACAAAAAGTTGGGCTCTCAATTCGCTCAGTGAAGGTCGAACGATAGACCTCGTCTGGACTTTGCGTTTTAATTTGGTGTTCAACTCTGGAATGGCATTTTCACAAGGCCAGGGTGCTGGTCGATTAATAGGTTTGTTGGCAATCGGTGTTGCAATTTGGTTGTGGCTCAGTTTGCGACGCGCATCTTCAAAAATTGCCATTGTCGGCACATCGTTGCTTGTCGGCGGCGCTATCGGCAACGTTGTCGATCGTTTGTTTCGTGGCGAAAAGTGGTTGGCAGGTTCGGTCGTCGACTTCATCGACCTGCAGTGGTTTCCGGTTTTTAATATCGCTGATTCGGCAGTCACCATCGGTGCGGCGATGTTGATCACTTCTTCGGTGTTGGCGTCGCGATCAAGGTCAATCTCATGAGTGAAGAAAAGTTCATGTACGACGAAACTGAATTACGCACGATAGATGAGCAAGTTCCGGCGGCGTTGGCCGGCCAAAGAGTCGATCGCATTGTTTCGCTAATTGCTGACATACCGCGTGCAGCGGCTGCAGCATTAGTCGACGCCGGGGCCGTCACTTTAGATGGGCTTGCGGTTAAAGCCGGAAAAGTTAAAGTTACCGAAGGTCAGCGCATCAAAGTTGAACTCGCGCTTTTGCCCAAAAAACAGTTGCCGTTGCCCGAACCGAATATCGCCGTTGAGGTCGTCTATCAAGATGATGAAATACTCGTGATCAACAAACACGCCGGCATTGTCGTGCATCCAGGTGCTGGCAACCCGACGGGCACCCTTGTCAACGCGGTTTTGGCAAAGTATCCCGAAATTGCGAATGTCGGCGATCCATTTCGACCTGGTGTCGTGCATCGGTTAGATGCAGGCACAACCGGCTTGATGATGATGGCCCGAACCGCACGTGCATACGATGCGTTGGTCGATGCATTGTCGCGTCGTGTCGTAACTCGTCGCTATCTTGCTTTGGTGTGGGGCCACATGAGCGCCGCAACTGGTGTTATCGATGCTCCACTTGGCAGAGACCAACGCGATCCGACAAAAATGGCCGTGCTGAGCGACGGCAAGGTGGCAAGAACCACTTACGAAGTTCGTCATGCATTCAATGTTCCGGTTGACTGCTCGCTTCTTGAATGCGGACTTGAAACCGGTCGAACACATCAGATCCGCGTTCATCTTGCAACTCTTGGTCACAGTGTGGTCGGTGATGTCGTTTACGGTGGGGCGCGAAGTGTGCTGTCGTCACCTCGTCCGATGCTTCATGCGACGAGCCTGCAGTTCGCTCATCCAGTAACGGGCAAAGAAATGAAGTTTTCAGTCGACTTGCCGCAAGACTTCGCATCGGTATTGGCGAAGTGTTCGCAACGAATCGATTAGTTACCTTTTTGGTGAAGGCCAGGCTGCTTCGCCTTTTGAAATAGCTGCAATGTCCTCGAGCGTGTATTTCGCCAAATGTTCACGCATGTGCTCGCTGGCAAGATTCCAGACCGCGAGCAATACACACTGACCATCGTGGTCGCATGCGCCGTCTTTGTGCGGTTCACCAAAATCACCGACCGAAATTGGCCCGTCGACTGCCGAAATTATTTCAGAGAGTCGAATGTCGCCGGCAGACTTGGCCAGAATGTATCCGCCGCCGACGCCACGCTTCGATTTGACCAAGCCGGCACCTTTAAGTGCAAGAAGAATTTGCTCTAAATATGGCTGAGGCAGAGCAGTTCGCTCGGCGATGTCGCGCACCGAAGTCGGACCATCTTCGTCAGCATGCAAACTCAGTGAGAGCAATGCGCGACAGGCATAATCTCCTCGGGTCGAAATTCTCACGTCCTTATACTAATGAATCGTGTTTATGAGGCTTTTTTGGGCACTCTAAGCCGACGAATTGCGCTCGGTGGCCAATAGCCCTGAACTACTCTCAAATGGCACAACATGGCAACATCACCTTTATCTCGACCGCGACTACCTGACTATAAAAATGCATGCATCACGGGGATAATTCCTGCTTTGCTGGGGCCACAAGGCACGAAAGAAATTCCAGACTGGATGCCAACCTGTGTTCAAGGTGCGCGACAAGTTGTGCTGCTCGTTATTGACGGACTCGGATGGCATCAGTTGCAAAAAAATATTATGCATTGTCCAACGCTGGCGACTATGCAAGGGTCATCGATAACCACTGTGGCTCCGACCACGACCGTCAGCGCTCTCACTTCGATTACCACGGGTCTTGCGCCAGCCGAGCACGGCCTGGTCGGCTATCGCATCGACATGGGTGTGCGAGTCATGCAGATGCTCAAGTGGGGCGACGAAAAAGGTGATCTGCGAAATCTGTATCCACCTGATTTAATCCAACCGTGCCCACCGTTCATGGGTGCGAGCGTGCCAGTTTTGAGCAAAGCAGAACTTGAAGGTTCGGCTTTTACTGAGGCACATTTGCGTGGCGTTCGGCCTCGAGGCTGGCGTGCAGCGTCGAGCATCGCAGTCGAGGTCGGACAATTACTTCGAAATGGCGAGAAGTTTGTTTACGCATATTACGACGGTGTCGACAAAATTGCCCACGAGCGAGGGTTCGGCAGTTTCTATGAGGCCGAGTTGCGAAGTGCAGATGAAATTGTGAAAAATATTCAAGCATCTTTGACGCCAGATTCAGTCTTGATAGTTACGGCCGATCACGGCCAAGTCATGGTCGGCACGAACACGACGCCGCCGCATGCCGACGTGTTGGCAATGACGGCCTATCAATCGGGTGAAGGACGCTTTCGTTGGTTGCATGCCCGAGATGGGGTAGAGGTCGAATTATTTGCACGAGCAACGGCTCGTCATTCTGATGTTGCCTGGGTTGCCAGCAAAGAGCAAGTCATTGATGAAAATTGGCTAGGTCCGCGACTTGGTTCGGCGACGCGTAAGCGACTAGGTGATGTTGCGCTCGTGCCGCGTGAACCGATTAGTTTTGACGACGCCGCCGACACCAGCCCATTTTTGCTGCAGTGCCGACACGGTGCTTTAACCGACGATGAACTTGATGTACCGTTGCTCGCAATAACAGGTAAGTGATAAGTTTGGCGACCCCACTATGAAAACTCCAGACGAAAAACCGGCAACAAGCGAACAACTTTCAGAGATCGTCGAAGAACAGGGCGAGAGCACGCTCGAGACGGTGACTGCGCCAGCCAAGGTCATGCGAATCGGGTCGATGATCAAGCAACTGTTAGACGAAGTGCACTCAATGACCCTTGATATGCCCTCGCGCGAGCGACTGGCTGAAATTTATGAAAGATCAATTGTCGAACTTGCCGAGGCATTGTCTCCAGATTTGCAAGAAGAGCTGCGCATGTTGGCCCTGCCGTTTAATGATGGCGAAGTTCCGACTGATGCCGAGTTGCGCGTTGCTAAAGCGCAACTCGTTGGTTGGCTTGAAGGGTTGTTTCACGGCATTCAAGCCACAATGTTCGCGCAACAACTTTCGATGCGCCAGCAAGCAGAGCAACGACAAATTCAGTCAGGTCAGCCACCGACTGCGCAACCGGGGGATCGTCCGGGAACTTACCTTTAATGGGTAAGTCTTTTACTCACCTTCATGTTCATACCGAGTTTTCGATGCTCGATGGAGCATCTCGGCTCGACGAACTAGTCGATCGTGCTGTTGCCGATGGCCAGACTGCACTTGGTATCACCGACCACGGCAACATGTATGGTGTCATCGATTTTTATAAAGAGTGCACGAAGCGTGGGATCAAGCCGATTATTGGCACCGAGGCTTACATGGCCTATGAGACGCGATTCGAGCGGCCAACTCGTCGAGGTCGAGTTGATGACAGTGGCGGCGATACTGAAGCAGGCAAAAAACTTTATTATCACCTGACGCTTCTTGCCGAAAACAATGTCGGATACAAAAACTTAATTCAACTTGCGAGCCTCGCGTTTCTCGAGGGTTATTACTACCAACCACGAATGGATTGGGAGTTGTTGACAAAATATAGCTCGGGTTTGATCGCGACTTCCGGTTGTTTGGGTGGTCATGTTCTTCAGGCGCTCAAGAACGGCAAAGACGAAGAAGCGTTAAAGACCGCGGCACGACTGCAAGAAATATTTGGCAAAGACAATTTTTTCATTGAGCTGCAAGACCACGGAATTCCATTGCAGATCGAGACGAATCCGAAATTAATCGAGATCAGCAAAAAACTCGGTGCGCCACTTTTGGCGACAAACGACTGTCATTACACCCATCGCGAAGACAGTTCGTCGCATGATGCTTTGTTGTGCGTGCAAACCGGCTGCACGATCAGCGACCCGAATCGACTTAAATTCGAGGGTCACGAACACTATTTGAAGACGGCAGACGAAATGCGCTGGTTGTTTCGTGAGCAGCCGACATCTTGCGACAATTCGCTGTGGATTGCCGAGCGAGCAAAGGTCGATATTCAGTTCAATGTTCCGGTTTTGCCAAATTTTCCAATTCCCGATGGTTTCAAAGATGATCACGCATATCTCGAACATTTGACATGGATCGGCGCCAAGCAACGCTGGGGCGAAAAGTTGGCGCCCGATGTTGTCGAACGGGTTGCTTACGAGTTGTTGACCATCAAGACGATGGGTTTTAGTTCGTATTTTTTGATCGTCTGGGATTTGGTGCGCTACGCGCATGAAAAATCTATCCGTGTCGGCCCTGGTCGAGGTTCTGCCGCTGGTTGCGCGGTGGCTTACTCACTCAAAATCACCGACCTTGACCCGATCAAATACGATTTGTTGTTTGAGCGCTTCTTGAATCCGGGTCGTCGCTCGATGCCAGACATCGACATGGACTTCGACTCGCGATATCGCGACGAGATGATTCGCTACGCCTCTGAAAAATATGGCCGTGATCATGTGGCTCAGATCATCACATTTGGCACGATCAAGGCCCGCAACGCCGTGCGCGATGCCGCCCGAGTTCTCGGATTTCCGTATGGTTTGGGCGACAAAATCGCCAAGTCGATGCCGCCAGTGGTGATGGGGCGAGACACCCCTCTTAAATATTGCTTCGAAGAAGATGAGCAGCATGTTGACGGCTATCGCGCGGCCGCTGAATTGCGTGCACTTTATGAAAGTGACCCCGATGTAAAAACCGTTGTCGACACTGCACGAGGCCTTGAAGGGTTAAAGCGCAGCGTGGGCATTCATGCTGCGGCAGTGGTGATCACGAAAGAAAAATTGACCGAATATCTGCCGATTCAACGCAAGGCCGAATCCGGTCAAGATGCCGACCTCGCCCCGATCGTCACCCAATACGAAATGCACGCCGTCGAAGAGTTGGGTCTTCTCAAGATGGACATTCTCGGCCTGCGCAACCTTGATGTCATCACTGATACGAACCAGATGATTAAAGAACTGAACAACGCCGAGTTCGAAATTGATAATGCTCCGTTCGATGACGACAAGACTTTCGAGCTCCTGCGTCGCGGTGACACAATCGGGGTGTTCCAACTTGAGTCGACCAACATTCGTGCATTGGTTCGCAGCATGGTGCCGACGACCATCGACGACATTGCCGCGATTGTGGCGCTCTATCGTCCAGGACCGATGGGCGCGAATATGCACAATGACTATGCCGATTTCAAAAACGGGCGCAAGACTCCGAAAATTTTTCATCCCGACGCGCAAGACTTGCTCGGCGATACCCAGGGCTTGATGATTTATCAAGAAAGCATGATGCGAGTTGCCCAGAAGTTTGCGGGCTACAGCCTTGAAGAGGCAGACGATCTGCGCAAGGCCTGCGGCAAAAAAAATCGTGCCGACATGAAAAAACAGCGCGCCAGTTTTGAGCAGGGTTGCATCAATCGCGGTTATGGCCAAGAATTGGGTGAGACTCTTTTCGACTCGATAGAAAACTTCGCCGACTACGCGTTCGGCAAGAGCCATGCATACGGATACGCATTCATCGCCTATCAAACCGCGTATCTCAAAGCCAATTATCCGTTCGAATATCTTTCGTGTTTGCTGACGAGCGTCAAGGCCAGTTATGACCGTGCTGCAATATTTTTGGCAGATGCCCGCGCCAGCAACATCACGGTTAAGACACCAGATATCAATTCATCGGGTGTTGACTTTGTGCCAGTGGTTGAGGGCGACACACGTGTCATTAGTTTTGGTTTGTCGGCGATTCGCAACGTCGGTGAAGCACTCGTCAGTCAAATAGTCGAATACCGACGCGCAAATGGGTCGTTCAAATCGTTCTATGATTTCGTCGACCGAGCACCAATCGCGACGCTCAACAAGCGCACGGTTGAGTCGTTGATCAAAGCCGGAGCTTTTGACTCTTTGGGTCACCCACGCAAGGGTTTGTTGCTCGTATTCGAGTCGATTATTGAGAACACTCTCAATCGCCGTCGCGAGCGAGATCAAGGTGTGATGAGCCTGTTTGATCAGGGGGCAGATTCGCAATCTGGTTTCTCCGAGCAGATAGAGATTCCGAACCTGAATTTCGAGAAGTCTGAGCAGCTAAAAATAGAGCGCGAAATGCTCGGTCTATATGTTTCAGATCATCCATTGCGTGGCGTCGAAGGGCAACTTCGTCGAAAAGTCGAATGTTCATTGGCCGATCTGGACGAAAAAAATGATGGCGCCTATTTGACTCTTGGCGGCGTGATAACAGTCGTAAATCGAAAGTTCACCCGCAAAGGTGATCAGATGGCGGTGTTGACGATCGAAGATCTGCAAGGTTCTGTCGAGGTGAATATCTTTCCAAAGACATACGCCAGTTTTGGTCATTTGATTGACGAAGACACGATAATTACTGTCCGCGGGCGTCTCGATAAACGAGATGATTCGCGCATCTCGTTTAATGCCCAAGAGATCAAAGTTGTCGAACCAATGCGCGCAACCGACATGAGTTTGCACATCGAGTTGGCCGGTCGGTCGCTCTCGCAAGAAGACATCATCAACTTGCAAGAGTTGTTGAAAGATCACGGCGGTCAAACGCCGGTTCAGTTGCACATGCCGGGTGGCAAGAGTCTGCGTTTGGCGCCTGAATTCAATGTTGATATCGACCGCGCTATCGGGGCATTGCGTGCGTCGTATGGCAACAGTGTTTACATCGGTTGAAATTGTTGATGACTAAATGGTGATTTTTGCTGGCAGAATAGAAGGGTTATGCCGCTTGTTGTCAAGACAATAGATGCCTCTGCTTTAGTCGACTCAGACCTAGACGACCTTGCCGCGATGGGTGGCGCATTCGGCATCGGCGCGATTTCAAAAGCAAAAGAAGACTGGGTGCTTTTTGCAAGTGCAAAACTAGACGGCAAACTTCACGGTTTTATGTTTTCGACCCTCGAGCGCATCGGCGGCACACCTTGCGTTCTGCTTGGCATGCTTAGCGTCAAGCGCACGTCAAAGCGCGATCAAATTTTGAAGGGTTTGATGAGCGAGGCCTATCACCGCGCGTTGATGGCGTTTCCTGACGAAGATGTCGTGGTCGGTTCGCGTTTTATATCGGTTGATGCGCTTGACGCATTCAAGTCACTTACCGAACTTATTCCACGACCTGATCATCGTGCGGTCGGCGAAGAGCGGGCTTGGGGTCGACGGTTGGCGCGGCGCTTTGGCTGTGAGTCGACATACGACGAGCAGTCGTTCACTATCAAGAGCAACGGACAGAGTGGTTTCATCGATTTTGAATCATTAAAGCCTGGCAAGGCGCCTTCTGATGTCGTAGCACTGTTTAAGGGTGTGACGGCGAAAAAGTCTGGTTCGTTAGTCGTTCACGGTTGGACGATGACCGAAAATTTGCTGAAACTCGGCAAGCACTAACTCATTGTCATGCAGTTCGCGGACTGCGTTCGCACGCGCAAAATGGTGCGAGCATTTCGCCGAGATCCGATCGACCACGAACTTTTGGAGCGAATCGTCGAGATTGCATCGCGGGCGCCATCGGCCGGCAAAACCCAAGGTTGGCATTTTTTGGTTTTGCGCGACCATCAAACAAAAAAATTTTGGGATATAACTTTGCCAGAAGAAAAGCGATCGAGTTTTCGTTGGCCTCAATTGCTGAGCGCACCCCTTATCGGTTTGATATTTGCCGACCCGAATGCATACTTAGAGCGCTATAGCGAGCCCGACAAAGTGAAAACCAAGTTGGGTGACGATGTTTCTTCTTGGCCGACGCCATATTGGACAGTCGACGCATCTTTCGCGACGATGCAACTTTTGCTTGCTGCACACGATGTCGGCCTTGGCGCGCTTTTTTTCGGGGTGTTTAATGGTGAGAGTCAGCTTCGCGCCGAGTTCAAAGTTCCCGAGCAAATGCAACTTATTGGTGCGGTCGCACTCGGTTGGCCCGTGATCGAAAAGTCGACCGATCGTGGCGCAAGCGCCAAGCGTGCCCGACGCAAACCGGTTGAAATCGTGCGTGAAGGAAGTTTTTAATTTTTTTCTGTGAGTGCGTCGCGCAGTTGTTGAGGTGTCGAAACTGGTGTTTGACAGACATAGTCTCTGCAGACATACGCGAAGCCGGGCTGACGATCTAGCCAAAGGGGTGAACTAAACGGCTCGCCAAAAGTGAGAACCGAACTCGGCATCCAAATTTGTTTAACCGTCTCGACTAGTTCGGGTCGGTCTCCCGTTATTGCGATTTCAATCAATCCTTTGTGCCTTAGATGAACGGTCTGCAGTAGGTTGCCAAATGCGCTTGGTGAAGATGAGGCGATCCGCGAAAAGAGGCGCAATATTTTTTCGGCGTAATCAGAGAACTTTTCGTTACCCGTCAGCGCACCGAGTCTGAGCAGCGCACAAGCCGCCGCCGAGTTGGCCGATGGCGTTGCGTTGTCGAGCAGGTCTTTTTGCCTAACGATCAGTTGCTCTGCGTCGGCGGCCACCGTGAATACGCCGCCGTTTTTATCATCCCAATAGTCGCCAATTAGTTGTTCGGCAACTTCTGTCGCTCGAGAAATCCAGATCGCCTTGCCAGTTGACTCGGCAAGACGCGTGAATGCGTCGACGATATGTGCAAGGTCACAAGCCAGCGCACGATGACGCGCCTGTGGTGCACCGTTGCGCTGCCAACTACGCATCCAGGTGACGTCACTGGTGTTGACGATTCGCAATTTATCGTAGAGAAATTCGCAATTTGATTCGGCTACGGTCAGCCATTCATCGTGCTTCAACAAGTTTGCCGCCTCGATCAACGAAACCGACATCATCGCATTCCATTCGGTCAACACCTTGTCATCCAACAACGGTCTTGGACGCTTGTTGCGCTCGGCAAAGATTTTCTCGCGAATTTTTTCAATCTCTGGTGGTCGAATCAATTCACCACGGTTGTTTAACCTCGTCGGAATATTTTTTCCTTCGAAGTTTCCGGTTTCAGAGATGCCGTAATAGGCGAGCGCGAGTTCGAGTTGCTCGGTCGACAGAATTGAGCGCAATTCGTCGGGTGAAAAAACATAAAAGTGCCCCTCATGCGAGTGTCCCTGCTCGTCGAGCGAGTCTGCGTCTTCGGCGCTGTAAAAGCCGCCTTCGATGTCCCGCAAGTCTCTAAGCACATATTCGACAATTTCTTCGCAGATCTGGCGATAGTTCTCTGACTTGAACACCACCGCGGCGTGTGAGTAGACCCTCAACAACAGCGCCTGGTCATAGAGCATTTTTTCAAAGTGTGGAACCAGCCATTTTTCATCAACGCTGTAGCGAGAAAATCCACCACCGATGTGGTCATACATGCCGCCAGATGCCATTGCGTCGAGTGTCGTCGTGACAATGGTCTTGATTTTTTCAGTCGGGGTATCGATGTATTGGCGCAACAACAAATCGATATTCATCGTGCTTGGAAACTTTGGCGCACCACCGAACCCGCCCCACTTGGGGTCAAAAGCTTCGGCAAGTTGATCGCAAGCCGCCGAGACCAATTCAATGCGAGGCAACGACGGGTCGGGTTCGATCGCAGCGGTTCGTGCAAGCGATTCGCCGAGCGCCGTGATGTTGTTTTCGATTTCTGCTCGACGGTTGAGCCACGCATCTTGCACGGCAGCCATCAATTTCATAAACGACGGTTTTGGAAAATACGTGCCCCCAAAAAAAGGGTTTCCTTCGGGGCTCATAAATACGGTCATCGGCCAACCACCGCGCCCCGACATGGCTTGCACAGCGTCCATATATAGAGCGTCGATGTCGGGACGCTCTTCTCGATCGACTTTGATGTTGACAAAAAGTTTGTTCATCATCGTCGCCGTTTCTGAATCTTCAAAACATTCATGGGCCATGACATGGCACCAATGACACGCTGAATAGCCGACTGACAACAGAATTGGCACACCACGTCTGCGTGCCTCGTCGAATGCTTCGGTTGACCAACTGAACCAATCGACAGGGTTGCCCTGGTGTTGACGGAGGTACGGGCTGGTTTCTAGCGCTAAGCGGTTAGGCATTTAACTTGATGCTTCAGTCTTCGTAACAATTTCAAGATCGACCGTTTGTGTCAATCGTGGGTATGGTGCCTTTGCTTCTGCGACGATCCTTAACTTGCACGAACCGTTTGCAATCGCGGTCAAAGATTTCTTGACAATTTTGCAAGGCCCAGAGACCACACGTGCACTTTTTTGTCCGACTGAGGCGCTATCGACAAGTTCGTCGACCGCCAATTTCGTGCCTACGTCGAGTGTTGAAACGTTTGTCCATATTGCCGATACTTTCGGTGATGTCGCAGAGAAACGCATTTGCGGTGTACCACCGACAGAGATCAATGTGCCAAAGCGCAAAAAAGATTTGATGTCTTTGCGAGTTGGTATGTATACGTTTCGTTGCGCCTGCGAAATCGCCTCGCAGTCGATCGGAATCACAAGTGTGGCGTCTCCTGGGCTCAGGCATCGATACCACTGCAGTCTTTCACTTTCAGGAATTTGTACTGTTCCACCAACAGACTCTTGCCCGACTCTGCCAAGCGATGAAACGGTTGGAAACACGATCTTCTCCGGAAAGTATCCGAGTGCCTTGAAAATCGCATAGGCATCGATCACCCCAACGCCAAAGATCTCGTCGCGTCCGGCGATGCCGATGTCTTTTGCCGTAGCGATCATTATCTCGCGAACTTGTAGTGCCGTGAAATCTGGTCGTACTCCATAAATTAAAGCCGCTACGCCGCTGACGAATGCTGCTGCCATTGACGTGCCGCTCATCGTCACATAAGGTTCGTTTGCGCCCGCACATCTGCGCGAGGCATCGACTACCGCATCAAGTTTGACGGTCGAACAGATGTTGATTCCGGGTGCAG
>RFTA01000200.1 GCA_009923685.1 Actinomycetota bacterium | reverse complement strand
TTTTGAAAAACCAGACCGTGACACATTTCGCTGTCTTGACTTGGCATACCAAGCGGGGCGAATTGGTGGTTCGGCGCCTGCCTGGCTGAGCGCCGCCAACGAAATCGCGGTAGAAAATTTTTTGGCTGGAGGCGTGAAATGGAATCAAATAGCCAGCATGATTGAATCAACCATGCAACACCATGATGGTCAGATACCAACAACTGTCGACGACATTTTAGAAGCCGACCGTCTTGCTCGTGTATGGGCCACAAAAATTTCTGCCGAGATGAAGGAGAGTCAAGTTTGAGTTCGGGCGACGGCAATTTTTATACGAAGTTTCGCAACGAAATTGCGGCAGGCGGCGCGACAGATGAGAAGCAAAGCCAAAACAGCAAAGCAACTACGGCGACAACGGCGATAATCGTCGTCGGTTTGTTGGCTTGGTTGGGTATCAAGAACCCTTGGTCGCTGGTGTTCGTCGCCGGGTTGATCGTCTCGGTTTTTCTTCACGAACTCGGTCACTATCTGACGGCACGACGCAGTGGCATGAAGGTGACGCAGTTTTACATGGGTATGGGTCCGCGAATTTTTAGCTTTCAACGAGGCGAGGTCGAGTTCGGTTTGCGAGCACTGCCAGTTGGTGCTTTCGTTCGAATCGTCGGCATGAACAATTTGGATGATTGCGACCCCGAAGACGAACCTCGCACATATCGACAACAGTCGTATCCAAAACGCATGCTCGTGATCACTGCGGGCAGTTTGATGCATCTTCTCATCGCCGTGGTTCTGTTCGTTGGTATTTATGCAACGGCCGGCCGTTTTGGTGATACTGGCAATCTCCTGATTGTTGGTTCGCCTGCGATCGACTCACCTGCAGAAAAAATCGGTCTGCGTGAAGGCGACCAAATTTTGGCGATTAACGAAACCGCTGTCAACTCTCGATACGAGTTGATCGTGGCGATTGTGGCCAATAAGCCAGGTGACAGTGTTGATGTCAAATTTTCGCGTGATGGGCAACAAATTGTCGAACAAGCCGTGTTGGCCACCAACCCCGCAAACCCTGATGTTGCGTTTTTGGGCGTTTCGTCCGACTCATATGCGTATGTGCGTCAAAATATTTTCAACGCGTTTGGCTACGGGCTGGTAGATGTTGTCAAGACGGCCAGAGACTCGGTGTCAGGCTTGTTTGTTGTGCTCAACCCGGCAAACATCGTTTCGAATGTCGTTGCCGACGAACCAGACATGATGACCCGACCAACAACGGTTGTCGGCGCGAGCCAGGTGGGTGGCGAAATTGGCCGTAGCGAAGGCATCAAAGGTGTGTTGATGCTGCTTGCGAGCGTCAATATATTCGTGGGTGTTTTCAACATGTTGCCGTTGTTGCCGTTCGACGGTGGTC
>RFTA01000199.1 GCA_009923685.1 Actinomycetota bacterium | reverse complement strand
GAATGTTGAACATGTCAGACCGTCTCGAGGCCAAACTCGTCGAGGGCAGCGACAAACCAAAGATGATTCCAAACGAGCGCAAAATTGGCAAAGGCTTGCTGAAAGTCGTCAGCACGGGCATGCTCGTCGAAGACGAAAGCACGGCGCTGATGTGGCGTGGTCTGATGCTCACAAAAGCAGTCGAACAGTTCTTGAAAGACGTGCACTGGGGCGAACTTGATTATCTGTTGATCGACATGCCGCCAGGCACCGGCGACGTGCAAATGGGTCTGGCGCGAATGTTGCCGCGCACTGATTTAATTATCGTCACAACGCCGGCAGTGTCGGCACAGAAAGTTGCTATTCGTGCCGCCGACATGGCGCGTCGCAGTTTCTTGCGAATCGCCGGGGTAATCGAAAACATGAGCACGTTTACGTGCGAGCACGGCACGAGTTATCCGTTGTTTGGTTCTGGTGGCGGACAAAATCTCGCTGCCGAAATTGGCTCTGAACTACTCGGCCAAGTTCCGATTGAAAGCGATGTCAGCCATGGCAGCGACAACGGTGAACCCGTTGCGATTGCCGGTGTTGGTGTCGCCGCCGAAGTGTTTCGCGACATTGCCAAGAAAATAATTTCGCAAACCGTGCCCGGCACCGAAATGGCTGGCTGCTCGGCCCGCATGCTCGAAACCGTCGCCCTAGCCCTTGCCGAAAAACCCACCAAAAAATAATTGCTCGGCAATCAAAAACCTGATTAATAGTCGGGGTCGCCGGGCATCAAAACGCCGATGACTTTGCCGTCGCTGTTGGTGCGCAAGCGAGGCAAAATTGCCACAGGGTTCGAAACTTTTTTGGCCGCAGCCAAAACTTCTGCAGTCGTTTTGTAATTCGCCAAGAACTTCAGGTTCTCTGAAGTTGGCGGAAACATCGCCAATTCGCCACGCGCAAGTCTGTCTAGTGCATCTTGCGGTTTGATCCACAAACTCGCAATCGTTTCTTGCGAATCGTGCAATGGTTCTTGCGACTCTGGTGCGTCAGCCACAAAAAATCGCGTGTCAAATCGCCGTGCCTCACCAACAGGTGTTATCCAATGACTTACATAGTGGATCGAACCCGTGACGAGTCGCAGATTCTCGCGCTGACAGAGTTCGATCATGTTCAACGACGAATCATGCACCGCGCTTCGCGCCACTGCAAAACGTTCTTGTGTCGCGGCATCGCTAAACGCGACTGTTATATTAGTTTTTGCGTCTCGTGCCAGCAACACGCCTGCTTCTTCGAAACATTCTCGAATCGCCGCCACCCAATAGGCGAGCCCGCCTTTTGGTATCTGCAGAATTGCACTCGCTTCGTGGTCGTTTAGTCCGTCACAATATGGCTCAAGGGCTTCGGCGCCGTCGGTCGCATCAACCCGTCCACCCGGAAACACA
>RFTA01000198.1 GCA_009923685.1 Actinomycetota bacterium | reverse complement strand
TGGCCGATATTTAGGTTTACTAGTTGGCTCGAGAAGTCAAGATATTTTTTGCCGTTTGAATCCCAAAAATATGAACCTTCGCCACTAACAAGATCAATAGGGTCGAGCGTGCCCTGAGCCGACCACGAGTGAAACACGTGGGCGCGGTCGTCGAGATATGCCTTTGAGCGGGTGGCTGAAGTTGTCATTTTTACATCCTAATTCGTGGCGATATACAAAAAGTTAACCAGAATAAAAAAAGCCACACTCCTGTAACAATTCTCAGACAATCACGAAACATTGCTGTTCTAGTTTGTCGGACAGTCACAGCGTCGTGCACGCGCCTTGGGCGTGGTTTGTTCATTCGTTCAGTTATCCAGTCGATAATTCGACAGAAATGGGGAGTTATGAATTCAGACGTGACGGTTCTCGGCGCACAGGTTTCGCTGCTGTGGGTGGTGATTGGCGCGGCACTTGTCGTATTTATGCAGGCGGGTTTTGCGTTAGTTGAAACCGGGTTTTGTCGAGCCAAGCACGCAGCGCATGTGGTCAGCACGAACTTTGCGATTTTTGGCTTGGGTTTCGTTGCTTTCTTTTTTGTCGGGTTTCCGCTCGCGTTTGGTGGCTTTAGTTACGGCGCGATGGGTCTCGACACGCCAGTCGGCGAAGCGTTGATTGGCTCGGGCAATTGGGTTTTCGCATGGGGTGGAGGTTGGGCGTTGACTGGTCCGAACATCACGCCAGCATTACTCGGTTTCTTTTTTTACATGACGGCATTTATGGATACGACGGCGACGATTCCGACCGGTTCGATGGCTGAGCGTTGGAGATGGAACAGTTTCGTGATGTGGGGATTATTCTGCGGCGCAATTTATTATCCCGTGATCGCAGCTTGGACTTGGGGTGGTGGCTGGTTGTCGAAAACTTGGGCGACGATGTCGCTTGGGGCGGGCTATGTCGACTTCGCGGGCTCTGGTGTCGTGCACATGACCGGAGGCGTCGCCGCACTCGCAGGCGCGATGGTGCTGGGTCCGCGAATCGGCAAATATTCGAGCGACGGCAAGTCGCTGCCGATGCCTGGTCACCACTTGCCGATGGCGATGCTCGGCACATTTATTTTGTTGTTCGGTTGGTTTGGTTTCAATGCTGCATCGACGCTTTCGGCAACTGATGTGCAGTTTGCAACTGTGGCGACGAACACTGCTATCGCCGGAGCATTTGGTTCAGTTGTCGCGATGTTGTGGATTATGCGTCGCACCGGAAAACCAAACCCCGCGATGATGATCAACGGCATGCTCGCCGGCCTAGTTGGCGTTACTGCGCCGTGCGCATTCATTGCGCCGTGGGCGGCCGCGGTTATCGGTTCGATTGCCGCGGTGTTGGTGATTGAGTCGACTTATTTCGTCGAAGAACGGTTGCGCATTGATGAT
>RFTA01000197.1 GCA_009923685.1 Actinomycetota bacterium | reverse complement strand
CGCTTCAGCGCAAGACACGCACGAATTATTGGCCAAAACCGAGTTGAAGGGCTTGAAACTCGGGCTGTTACACGGTCGGATGTCGTCGAGCGAAAAAGACGAGACGATGAACAAATTTCGCGAGCGCAAAATTGATGTGCTCGTCGCGACAACCGTCATCGAAGTTGGCGTCGATGTGCCCAACGCAACTTGCATGGTCGTGCTCGACGCAGATCGTTTTGGCATCGCCCAGTTGCATCAACTTCGAGGTCGCGTGGGTCGCGGTGTGATCGCGTCGCGTTGTTGGTTGGTCACGAGCAACCCAGAAGTCTCATCGCCTCGCGTCGATGCATTGGTCGAGTCGACCGATGGCTTTTATTTGGCCGAAGTTGATCTTGAGTTGCGCGGCGAAGGCACGATAATGAACACCGCACAAAAAGGCAGGAGTGATCTGAAACTCGCGTCATTGCGTAGCGACCGTGATTTGATCGAATTGGCTCGCGCGGCCGCGATCGAAATTATCGCCAACGACCCGACGCTAACCAATCATCACGAATTTCGTGATGAAATAGACTTGCTCTTGACACCCGACGAAGAAGAATTTTTGTTCAAGAACTAACCAGAATTATTCGCCCTCAGGTGCGAGCACGATGTCCCATCGATCACGACAGTCGCTGCATCGATATGCGACGACTTCACCCGCGAGCCAAATTTGGTCTTCGGGGGGATGAGTCAATAAGTGGGCGGTCCCTCCGCAGTCAACGCAGATTATCGATTCAGATGGCGCCTCGGCTCGACCCGACACAAATTCGTCTGACTCGTTATCGCTCACCGCTTAATTCAACCACCTGGTTGACAACGTCACGGTGACTTGAATAAGTCTGCTCTGGCAATAGCGTGAACGCATGCGAATTGTGGCAGGAGAATTGCGTGGTAGAAAAATTGTGGCGCCTGTTGGCGACACGACTCGGCCGACAACCGACATGGCTCGTGAGGCGATTTTCAATGCACTAACCAGCATGGATGTGATAACCGATGCGCGAATTCTCGACTTGTTTGCCGGGTCGGGTGCGCTCGGCATTGAGGCTTTGTCGCGCGGCGCGGCGCACTGCACATTTATCGAACGCGACAAAGATGCTCTGACGAGTCTGCAAGAAAACATAACGAAACTTGACTTGACCAGTCGCGCGACCGTCGTGCGCGCAGATGCGATCTCGGGTCTTGGGCGATATTCAGATATCGACTTCGTGTTGGCTGATCCGCCGTATGAGTTTGTTAAATGGCAGCAGTTGCTCGACCAAATTTCGGCGCCGCTGGTTGTGGCCGAAAGTGGGCGAGAAATAAATGGCATAACGGGCTGGGAGTCAACGCGAACAAAACGCTATGGACGAACCCACGTCACGTATTTGAGGCGAGTACCGTAGTGGGTGC
>RFTA01000196.1 GCA_009923685.1 Actinomycetota bacterium | reverse complement strand
GGCAAAGAAGTTGCGGCGCGAGATGGGCGCACCACCCCGGTAATTGATCCAGTAACTGGCAAGCAATATGCGACAGCGGCATTATCGGGCCCGGCAGATGTAGACGACGCGATGAAAGCAGCCGCCGACGCGTTCGAGTCGTGGAAGCACTCGACACCGTCTGTGCGTCAAAAGGCGATTAACGACATTGCCGACGTGATGGAAAAGAACATGACCGAACTGATCGAAACCGAGATCGAAAACACGGGCAAGCCACGTGCGATCACCTTCAGTGAAGAAGTGCCACCAATGATGGATCAGATTCGATTCTTTGCAGGTGCCGCGCGAATGCTCGAAGGCAAGAGCGCCGGCGAATACATGAGCGATTTCACCTCATATATACGACGAGAACCAATCGGCGTGTGCGCGCAGGTTGCCCCGTGGAATTATCCGTTGATGATGGGCGTCTGGAAGTTCATTCCGGCGATTGCGGCTGGCAACACAACAGTCTTGAAGCCAAGCGACACAACGCCAGCGTCAACAGCGCTGATTGCAAAAATTGCGGGCGAAGTTTTGCCACCGGGAGTTTTGAACGTGATTTGTGGCGATCGAGATACGGGTCGTGGCATGGTCGCACACCAGACGCCGGGCATGGTTTCGGTTACTGGTTCGGTGCGCGCCGGAATGGAAGTCGCCGAGAACGCATCGAAGACTTTGAAGCGCGTTCATCTTGAACTGGGAGGCAAAGCGCCAGTAATTATTTTCGACGACGCCGACATTGAACTTGCAGTGTCAACAATCGCCATGACCGGCTACTTCAACGCTGGGCAAGACTGCACGGCTGCGACGCGCGTGATCGCTGGTCCAAAAATTTATGGTGATTTCGTCGATGCACTCGCCGAACAAGCCAAGAAAACTAAAACAGGCAAACCAAACGAAGACGTGCTTTATGGCCCGCTCAACAACGAAACGCACCTTGGCAAAGTCAAGGGTTTTGTTGATCGCACACCAAAGCACGCCAAAGTTGTCGCAGGTGGTTCGCAAATTTCAGGACCGGGCTATTTCTTTGAGCCGACCGTTATTTGTGACCTCAAACAAAACGACGAGATGATTCAAAACGAAATGTTTGGACCGGTTATCACCGTGCAGAAGTTCAGCGATGAACAAGAAGCGCTGAAATGGGCTAACGGCGTCGAATATGCACTCGCCTCTTCGGTGTGGACACGCGACCTAGGCAAGGCAATGCGTATGACGAAGAATCTCGATTTTGGTTGCGTGTGGGTCAACACACACATACCAATGGTGGCCGAAATGCCACACGGTGGATACAAGAAGTCGGGCTACGGCAAAGATCTCTCGGCTTATGCGCTTGACGATTACACGCGCATCAAGCACGTGATGATCAATTTGAATAGCTAAATCGCTTCGAAAAATCGTGTATCGGCGCGTGACGCGCGACTAAATAGCGACGGGCGT
>RFTA01000195.1 GCA_009923685.1 Actinomycetota bacterium | reverse complement strand
GGGGTAGCTCAGTTGGCAGAGCAACGGACTGTTAATCCGTGTGTCGTGGGTTCGACCCCCACCCCCGGAGCAATGCACCCGTTAGACCCGCTGAACAAGACAGAGCTTGAGTCGTTGATCGGTGCTTTGCGTCGAGATTCGGTGATTGATCATATGCATTTGATCGCGCTCGTTCAGGTTGAAGAGCCGTCGAAAGCGCAGTTGGCTCGCTATCGGCAGGGTGAAAATGTCGATCGTGCAGCACGGGTGACATTGGTTGATCGTTCGACGGGCAAAGTGTCTGAGATTGTGGTGACTATTGGTGCCGGCGAGTCGGGTGAAAGCGAATCGTGTCGAGTCGTGAGCAACAAAATAATTGAAGGCGCAAAGGCGCCGGTGTTGAGCGTCGAGAGCGAAATGGCGATTGCTGCTGCCAAAAGTGATTCGCGAGTGATTGAAGCGTTACGCAGTCGAGGGATCACCGATCTTGACAGCGTGAAGATGGAAACCTGGCCGATTGGTGCGCAGATACCGAAATATTTAGATGATGGACGGCGAATTATTTGGACGCCAATGTGGCACCAACCTACACCTGAGGCGAATTTTTATGCCCACCCGATTTCGGGTCTGCATGCGATAGTTGATATTGATTCGGGCGAAGTTGTCGCCGTTGAAAATGATCAGCAGATTGCCGTGCCGCAGACACCTGGGCCGTATCGCCAGAGTCAAACTGGGGCGAGTGTTTCGTTGAAGCCACTTGAGATCAAACAACCCGACGGCGTTTCGTTTTCGTTTGACGGCTACAAGGTGACATGGGAGCGTTGGAACTTTCGCGTTGGTTTTTGTCAGCGCGAAGGCCTCGTGATTCACGATGTTTGGTTCGATGATGCGGGCGAGATGCGCAAGATTGCACATCGTTTGTCGATTGCCGAACTTGTGATTCCATATGGTGACCCGAGTCAGGGCGCTTATCGAAAAAATGCATTTGATACGGGCGAGTTTGGTTTGGGTAATTACACGAATTCGCTGACTCTCGGCTGTGATTGTTTGGGTGAGATCGTTTATCTCGATGTGGCCGTCGCTAAACCAGACGGCACCGTGCGCGAGATAAAAAACGCGATTTGCACTCACGAAGAAGACTTCGGAATTTTATGGAAGCACGTCGACATCGACGGCAACGTCGAAGTTCGTCGTGGGCGGCGATTCGTGGTTTCGTCGATCGTTACGATCAATAACTACGAATACGGATACTTCTGGTATTTCTACCAAGACGGTTCGATTGAGTTTGAGGCCAAACTTACGGGCATTGTTCTGACGCTCGCCGATAACCCGGGCGCCGATCATGGTTCGGCGACTGAACTCGAACCCGGGTTGTGGGCGCCGTATCACCAACACATTTTGTGCGCGCGACTTGATCTAGATATTGATGGCGGTGGCGACGAAATTGCTGGGGTTCGCAACAGTGTTGTTGAGGTCGACTCGTTTGCCCA
>RFTA01000194.1 GCA_009923685.1 Actinomycetota bacterium | reverse complement strand
CCCTGAAAGAAGGCAATGTGGCTAGTGAAGCCCTTGAACAATCGGCACTCGAAGCGAAAGATCGCGAACAACTAGTGGCGATCGCCAAAGCGCTCGGCGTAAAGTCGGCGGCGCGTGCGAAAAAAGAAGAAATTATTGAAATGATTCTCGAGCAGACGGCGCCGTCGCCTGTCGTGGCTGCGACGGTTTCGGGCGCGACATCGGCAAAGAGTGCCGGTGGTTCGAAAGGTGCTGGTGCGGCAGTTGCAACCGGTGGAGCAAAAGTCGAAGGGCCGGTGCTTGGCGCCGATGGTGAGCCACTTGCAGAGTGGGAGATCGAACTAGCCGAGCACGAAGGCACGCCGATTGCGCCTGACGCCAAAAGACAAAGCGATCTTGGTGATCGCGGAGATTCACGTGGCGGTGGCGATCGCAATGATCGCAATGATCGCAATGATCGCGGCCCGCGCAACGATCGAAATGATCGCGGCCCGCGTAACGACCGCAATGATCGTGGCGACCGTAATGATCGAAATTTTCAGCGCAACTACAACGACCAAGATGGTGGAAATCGAAACCGCAATCGACGTCGCCGTCGTGGCCCTGGTGGCTTTAGAAACTCTCGCGATGAAGGCCCACAGGGTGACGATCGCTATGAGTTGAATGATGCACCAGAACAGAACGAGCCGATTAGCAATGATCCAGTAGAAGTAGCAGGTTATTTAGATCTGCGCGACGAGGGCTATGGCTTCTTGCGTGTAAATGGATATTTGCCGTCACAAGGCGATGCATATGTTTCGGTGCGATTGACACGGCAATTCAACTTGCGCAAAGGTGACCATGTGACCGGCATGTGTCGGCCAGCGGGTCGCAACGAGAAGAACCCGGGCATGATCGACATTCGCACGATCAATGGTGTTGATGCCGACAAAGTTAAGGCACGACCAAAGTTCGAAGATCTGACACCGTTGTTTCCTGATGAGAAATTAGAACTCTCGACGGCGAGCGACCCGGCGAATATGACGGCACGAATCATCGACTTGATTTCGCCGATCGGCAAGGGTCAGCGTGGCATTATCGTGTCGCCGCCGAAGGCCGGTAAGACGAGCGTGATGAAGACGATTGCAACTTCGATCGAAAAAAATCACCCTGAGGTGAAGTTGATCGTTTTGTTGATTGACGAACGACCAGAAGAAGTTACTGACATGCGTCGCACGGTGAAGGGCGAAGTTGTTTCATCGACTTTTGATCGTCCGTCTGAAGAGCACACTCATGTCGCCGAATTGGTTATCGAAAAAGCCAAGCGAATGGTAGAGATGGGCGAAGATGTCGTTGTGATTCTTGACGGAATCACGCGTTTGTCGCGCGCCTACAACCTCGCAGCGCCGACAACCGGACGTGTCATGTCGGGCGGTATCGACGCCGGCGCGTTGTATCCACCGAAGAAATTTTTTGGTGCGGCACGAAATATTGAAGAGGGTGGCAGTTTG
>RFTA01000193.1 GCA_009923685.1 Actinomycetota bacterium | reverse complement strand
TCGCTAGAGTAGGTGCGTGCTCAAGTCGGTTCGATCGGTTGTTCAACTTCGCAAGTTCGAATTCAACGGCGACAAGCGCAGGCTCGCTGCATGCGGTGATCTAAAAGATTTGCGCAAACTTGCCAAGCGTAATTTGCCGGGTGGTGTCTTCGATTATTTTGACGGTGCCGCCGAAGACGAATGGTCGCTCGCCAACAACAGTTCGGCTTATTCAAAGTTTGGTCTTGTGCCAAAAGTTTTGCGCGATGTTTCAAAAATCGATACCTCGACGACGATCATGGGTCAGCCAGTGCCGTTTCCGATTGCGCTTTCGCCGACTGGCTTCACTCGCATTGCGCACCCGCAGGGTGAACTTGCTGTAGCTCGTGTCGCCGGCAAAAACTCGTTGCCGTTCACGCTTTCAACCCTCGGCACACGTAGCATCGAAGAAGTCGCAAGTGTCGCAACTGGCCCGCTGTGGTATCAACTTTATGTTTGGCGCGATCGGGGGTTGTCGCGCGAACTGGTGCAACGCGCGAAGGCGGCTGGCTATAAAGCGATCATGGTCACGGTCGATACCGCAGTCTTCGGTCGGCGCGAGCGCGATGTGCGACGCGGCTTCACGCTTCCGCCAAAAATCGGTCTTGAAACTTTTATAGACGGCATTCGACACCCACGGTGGACATACAAGTTCGTGACCAATGAACCGATCACGTTTTCTGCAGTTGCTGGTCGTTCTGATGTAGACGGCTCTAAAGCCATCAACTTGTCTGATTATGTAAATTCACAATTTGATCCAACTTTGAGTTGGCACGACCTCGATTGGATTCGCCAAGAATCGGGTCTGCCGATCATGCTCAAAGGCATTCAATGCGTTGATGACGCCAAACAAGCTGCGTCAATGGGTGTCGATGCGATCGCGCTTTCAAATCACGGTGGTCGCCAATTAGATGGGTCGCCCGCGCCAATCGAATTGTTGCCGAGTGTTATCGACGCCGTCGGCAATTCGATTGAAGTTCTCGTCGACGGCGGTGTTCGCCGTGGCGCAGATGTAGTTAAAGCGTGTGCACTCGGTGCTCGTGCCGTGATGTTCGGGCGACCATATCTATATGGTCTAGGCGCGGCAGGCGAGTTGGGCGTGCAGTGGGCGCTTGATCACATCACAAGTGGTGTGTCGCGCACGATGGCGTTAATCGGCGAAACTTCGATTGCGAAACTTACGCGCGATTCGATCTTCGAGCGCTGACCGCGCCCCGCACTAACCGCGCCATAATTTCTCGCTGACCGCGCCTCGCGCTAACCGCGCCCCAATTGTGCGCTAGCTATTTTTTAGCAGCAGGTGCTTTTTTGGCAACAGTCTTCTTACGAGCGCCATAACGCTTGTTGAAGCGATCAACGCGACCAGCCGAGTCAATGATCTTCATCTGACCTGTGAAGAACGGGTGGCTGGCATTTGAAATTTCAAGTTGCACAAGTGGGTATGTATTGCCG
>RFTA01000192.1 GCA_009923685.1 Actinomycetota bacterium | reverse complement strand
CCAACTCAATTGCAACTAGATTAGACGGCTGATGGCCGCCGAATTTATTTATACCTGCTACAAACTCGCTCGTTTCTATCCTCCAGACCGAACGGTGCTCGAGAATATTTCACTTTCTTTTTACCCAGGCGCCAAAATCGGCGTCCTCGGTTCAAACGGCAGCGGCAAGTCGAGTCTGCTCAAGATCATGGCCGGTGTCGACGACGGCTTCACAGGCGAAGCGCGACTCACACCTGGTTTCTCGGTTGGTTTGCTCGAACAAGAGCCGAAACTTGATGCCGCAAAAAATGTTCTCGAAAATGTCATGGATGGTGTCGCTCCGATTCGCGATCTACTCGCCGAATACGAAAAAGTCACGGCGATGTGGGGCGAACCCGATGCCGACTTCGACAAAGTCGGCGCGCTGCAAGCGCAACTTGAATCGAAAATAAACAGCGTCGACGCATGGAGCCTGGAGCGCAATGTCGAAATCGCGATGGACGCCCTGCGTTGCCCGCCCAACGAAAGCGACGTCACAAAACTTTCGGGTGGTGAGCGTCGTCGCGTCGCGTTGTGTCGCTTGTTGCTCAGCCGACCTGATTTGTTGTTGCTCGACGAACCGACGAACCACCTCGACGCAGAAAGCGTCGACTGGCTCGAAAGATTTTTGCAAGATTATTCGGGCACCGTCGTGGCGATCACCCACGACAGATATTTCTTGGACAATGTCGCCAAATGGATTCTCGAACTCGACCGCGGCAAGGGCATTCCATTTGAGGGCAACTATTCGAGTTGGCTCGAACAAAAACAAGAACGCCTCGGGCGCGAAGAAAAAGCCAACGAGTCGCGCAAACGCACCTTGGCGCGCGAACTCGAGTGGGTTCGCATGGCACCGAAGGCTCGCCAATCAAAAGGCAAGGCGCGTCTCGCCGCTTACGACAAACTGCATGCCGAGGCACAAGCAGAAGAACGCGGCGACAGCAAACTTGAAATCGCGATTCCGCCCGGCCCGCGACTTGGTGACGTCGTTATCCAAGTAAAGAATTTGTCGAAGGGTTACGGCGATCGTCTGTTGATCGAAGATCTCACCTTTAATTTGCCACCAGCAGGCATCGTCGGCATCATCGGTGCCAACGGCGCTGGCAAGACGACACTGTTTCGCATGATCACGGGTCAAGAGAAACCAGACTCGGGTTCGATCACCGTTGGCGACACGGTGGCGCTCAGCTATGTCGATCAAAGTCGAGACACGCTCAACCCCGACAATTCGGTTTACCAAGAAATTACAGACGGTATCGAAATCATGAAAGTCGGCAATCGCGAGATCAACGGTCGCGCCTACGTCGCAAGTTTCAATTTCAAAGGCAGCGATCAGCAAAAACGCGTCGGTGATCTCTCCGGCGGCGAGCGAAACCGTGTGCACCTGGCGAAGCTTCTCAAAAATGCCGGCAACGTTTTGTTGCTTGACGAACCAACCAACGATCTCGACATCGACACGCTTCGCGCGCTCGAAACATCGC
>RFTA01000191.1 GCA_009923685.1 Actinomycetota bacterium | reverse complement strand
TCAACTTGACTGACCAAAACTTTAAAAATTGTGCGCACTCGACCCAGCACTGGCAACGCGACGTGCGTATCGCCGTGTTCGAGAAGTTGCTGTGCGCGGGCGAGTTCGTGCAACACACATTTGAACCACAACTCATAGGTTTGATGCACGATGATAAACAGCATTTCGTCGTGCTCCGGCCCAGCCGAACGCGGGCTTTGCAATTGCAACAACTCTTCTACTTTTAGATATGACGAATACGTAACGGCCGAGTCGAATTTCTTAGTGTTTTCGTCAGATTTCATATACGGTGAGCGTATGCCAAATGACTTGACTTCGCGAAGTTACGCCGAAGATCTCGACGTCAATGACAAGTTGGCGAAGTTTCGCGACGAGTTCGTTATTGCTGACAAGTCAATTAGTTATCTAGACGGCAACTCGCTCGGGCGAATGCCGAAAGCGACGACCAAAGTCGTCGCAGATTATCTGCAACAAGAGTGGGCGACAAAACTTGTTACTGGCTGGTCAGAATGGATAGACGAAGCGCAACAAGTTGGCGATCTCGTGGGTCGTGCAACTTTTGGTGCGACTGCAGGTCAAACACTTTGTGTCGACACGACGAGCGTTAATTTTTATCAACTATGTTGCGCGGCGGTCGACGCCAGACCGAATCGCAAGACGATCGTCACCGACACGGCGAATTTTCCGACTGATCGATACATTCTCGAAGGTATCTGCAAACAACGTGGCATGAAACTTGTGCTGATCGACGATGACTCTGAAATGCTTGCTGCCGTGCTCAACGACGATGTCGCACTTGTTACATTGTCGGTCATTCAATATCGTTCTGGTGTTTTGCATGACATCGGCAAACTGACCAAACTCGCTCGCGACTCTGGCGCACTTTTTGTCTGGGATGCAAGTCATGCAGTCGGCGTCGTACCGATGCGCTTCGAGCGTGACAAAGTCGACCTTGCGGTTGGCTGCACATATAAATATTGCAACTCAGGGCCTGGGTCACCGGCGTGGCTGTTTGTCAGCAATTCAATGCAAGCTGAATTGCAGGTGCCAATACAGGGATGGTTTGCTCAGCGTGATCAGTTCGCGATGGGTCAAGGTTTTGCTCGCGCCGACGACATTCGCGGATTTCAAATTGCAAGCCCGAGCATTATTGGCATGCGCTGCGTCGAGACGGCTATTGCAATGATCGAGCGAGCGGGTTTGCCCGAAATTGCCCAAAAGGCTGCAGTCGGCACAGATTTGATGATCACATTGCACGACGAATGGCTCGCACCACTCGGCTTTTCGGTCGTCACACCGCGCGATGCCAAGCGTCGTGGTGGGCATATTTCTATAAGACATGAGCATGCCCGAAAAATTTCTGAGGCGATGCGAATTTTTTCAGGTGTGATTGGCGACTATCGCCAGCCCGACTGCATCAGGTTGGCGATCTCTCCGTTGGCGACGAGTTTTGTCGAGGTATTCGACGGCTTTGCGCGAATTCGCGATTTGGTCGCAACA
>RFTA01000020.1 GCA_009923685.1 Actinomycetota bacterium | reverse complement strand
TTTATCTTGTTTAGTTATTTCGTCGGGTTGCGGGCACTTTTCGCCGGCAGATTTTGGCGCCGAGTCGACGGCATTTTGGCGATGTCACCACCGTTGACGCTGGGCTTGATTGGTTGGCACACGAAGTTGTTTCGCGGCGGAAAACTTGTATTCAACATTCAAGATGTGTTTCCAGATGCTGCTATTGCGACTGGTGCAATCTCAAACAAGAAAATAATCTCAGCGGCATCTTGGCTTGAGCGAGTTAGTTATCAGCGATCTGATTCAGTTGTGCTTTTGTCTGATGATTTGGCGAACAATGTACAGAGCAAACTTGATCAAAAATTTCACAGGCGCATCAAAGTGATTCCAAATTTTGTAGACACTGAGGCGATTGTGCCAATGTCACGCTTGACGAATTATCGTCGTGAACTTGGTATCGACGATGCTCTGGTCGTAATGTACGCCGGAAATGTGGGCTTCTCACAGTCGTTAGAACTGATGCTCGAAGCCGCTCGAGCATTGCCCGAAGTTGTTTTCGTGATCAATGGTGAAGGCGCTGCTCGAAAGTCGCTTGAGGCAAAAGCCAGCGGCTTAAACAACGTGAAGTTCGGCGGCTACCAAGATGTTTCGCGTCTGAGTGAAGTGCTGGCGACCGGTGATCTGCACGTCGTGCCGCTACGTCGCGGGCTTGGTTCTGTGAGCGTTCCTTCGAAAACCTATTCGATACTCGCCGCAGGTCGACCAATCATCGCGGCTATCGATCTTGATACCGAGGTACCCCGAATTCTGGCGGCTGCAAATGCAGGGGTTTGCGTAGAGCCCGATAATCAGCATGCGTTTGTGTCGTCGATCAGCGTCATGTTGCGCGACAGAAAAACTCTTGAAGAAATGGGGGCGAGCGGGCGAAACTGGGTTCAAGGCCACGCCTCACCCCAGTCGGTCGCACAACGATACGAAGCCTTGTATTCGCGATAAGCCTGTAGCATTTCTTGCTCGTGGCTAACTCATCTTCAGCGAAAAAAATCGCCCGCCTGGCCCAAGCCAGCAAAAATCGCAAGGGGCGCAAGGTTCGCATTCAAGGCGGATCTTTGTTTCCAACGGTTATTTTCGTCGTCTGTGTTCTCGGTGTTGGGTTGATTGCCTACGCTCGCCAAAGCCAAGAGCGAGTCAGCGCATTAGATACCGCTGCGCAAACCTATTATTCGGCGTTCGGCATTTATAAGTGCGACGCGTTCATCGACAACCTGCCTGCGACCGATGATCTCGCCGATATTTCGACCGTCAAGCCCGGTGCTTTTATCGAAGCGAGTGGCATCGTGCGCTGGGAGCCACAAGTACTTTCTGGTGAGCGTCGCGCCAAACTTGAAACTATTTTTGAACTTTACGGTCTGACCGTGACGAACGATTCAATTGAGTTTCCAGAATCTCTCAACAACGGCGAAAAAATTACCGAAGCCGAAACGAAGTGTGGAGACAAAGATGCGAGTCTGCAGGTCGTCGTATGGGATTCAAAAATTTCGTCACCGAAAATTTCGATTGCCGATTTAGGCAATGTTCGTCTCACCGGCAACGGCATGGCGATCACTTTGGCATTCGTCGCCAAAGATGTCGAGGTGCCTCAGCCGATCACGACATCAGACCTTGATCCGTTGATCACGGGTTAACGCCAAAAAATTGGAGTAGAGCGACAAGTGCACGCAGTCGTGCTAGTTGGTGGCTTTGGCACACGGTTGCGACCGTTGACGCTGGCGACACCGAAACCGTTGTTACCGATTGCGAACTTGCCGTTGCTTGAGCGCTTGATGGCATCTCTCGCGCGTGGCGGGGTGAGCGACGCGGTGTTGTCTTTGGGCTTCAAGCCCGAGCCGTTTCTCGATGCGTTTCCGTCGAATGTTTGTGCGGGGGTCAGACTGACTTATGCGGTCGAAGATCGCCCGCTCGACACGGCTGGAGCAATTGGTTTTGCCGCGCGACAAGCCGAGATTCACAAGCACGACGAGTCGTTCGTAGTCGCCAACGGCGATGTTTTGTGTGATCTCGACATCTCGGCACTCGTGAAGTTTCACAAATCAAACGGTGCACAAGCGACAATTCATTTGACGCCTGTTGAAGACCCGTCGCAATACGGTGTCGTCGAAACAAACCCACAAGGCAAAGTTCTTCGTTTTGTTGAAAAACCTTCCCCGGGCGAGACGAATTCGCGCAATGTAAATGGTGGAACATACGTGTTTGAAGTTTCAGCACTTGAACGCATGCCAGGTGTTGCGCCGTTATCGATTGAGCGAAATACATTTCCAGAAATGGTGAGAGACGGCCAACTGTTTGGTTATGCGACTTCTGATTATTGGATAGACGCCGGACGACCCGAATCATATGTTCGCGCGAACATTGATCTTTTGCAGCGTGAAAGCATCCATCAAGTTGAGGCGGTAAGTAATAGCGCGCAAATTGCAAAATCTGCGATGGTGACTCAAAGCGTCGTCGGTCGAAACTGCACGGTGGGCGAGAACGCACAGATAATTCGATCAGTTTTGCTCGAAGGTTCTAGCGTCGACCAAGATGCGGTTGTCGTTGATAGTGCGGTGATGGGTCGCATCGGTTCTTTTGCACAGGTGACTTCTTGTCTCGTAGGCGTTGACGGAGAAGTCAGATCTGGCGCGGTATTGCGCGATGCCAAGGTTCCAGATGCAAGTTAAAAACTTCTGATGGCACAAGTTAATGGCGTGCTGGTCTGCGGTGGAGCAGGCTTTATCGGTTCGCACCTTGTCGATCGATTGTTGGCCGATGGCCACAGCGTTGAGGTTGTCGACGACCTCTCTGTGGGATCGCTTGCAAATCTTGGTGCGGCCCGAGCTGCGGGTGGCACGCTGAGATTTCATCATCTCGACATTTCAGCGCCAGAGTTTTCAGATTTAATCGCGTTGCGAAGACCGAGTGTGATCTATCACCTTGCTCTATTGCCGAGTGGTGCGACGCGTACAAATGAAATGTTGCGCTCGGCAACGTTGTTGCTCGCAGTACTCGAGGCGGCGCGCAGATTCGCTGTGAAAAAAGTAGTAGTGGCTTTGCCCGCTGGTCTGATTTATGGCGAAGTGCCGGCGCGCCAACTGCCGGTGAAAGAGGGTCGCAAGTCTGAGCCGATGGGTGTTGCCCATGTGATGGCAAATACTTTGATCGACCTGTTGACCGTGTATCGAGAAAGTTACGACGTTGAATTCACCGCCTTGGCAATGACCAATGTTTATGGCCCACGACAACGCCCGACTGATGGCGTCGTTGCGGCGTTCGCCAACGCTGTTGTTAATCAGAGCGCACCGATTATTTGTGGCAATGGTCGTCAGACCAGAGATTTTTTGTTCGTTGACGACGCGGTCGACGCTTTGGCGCGTGCGTTCAATAAGGGTGGCGGACTCGTTATCAATGTCGGAACTGGGGTGCAGACAACAATCAACGACTTATGGCGATTGATTGGTCGAGATACGACGCTGCAAGAAATACATGAGTCGGCACGAACTGCTGATTTGCAACGTAATGCTGTCAACACGACTCGCGCAAGAATTCAGCTCGGTTGGTCGCACTGGACAACCCTCGAATCGGGTGTCGACGAATTGCTCGGACGTACCGTTTAACGAAACAAATCTTCTTGGGGTGGTCGCACCAGCTCGCTGATTTTTGAGTCACGAAACCAATCTGCATCTACACCACGAATAACCGCAACGGGTATGCCAGAAGACTTGCCCATCACAAGTTCGGCGGCGCTAGCTAACTCGTCGGCGACCGCAACCTCGGTGACCTGCATGATTCGTCCCAACGAGTCTGGCGTGCCTCGCAGGTCAACGACGCCAGCAACGCCGGCAATGCCGATTGCGACATCGGTCAAGCCCTTGCGCCATGGCCGACCAAAGGTGTCGCTGATGATCACGCCCACATTGACGCCGTGTTTGGCACGAACAATGTCGCGAATTCGTCGCGCTGATTTGTCGCTGTCGATCGGCAATAATGCCGCATAACCACGTTCAATGTTTGAAAGATCAATGCCACTGTTTGCACAAACAAAGCCGTGTTTTGTTTCGGTGATAATCAAATCACCGCGACGGCGCACGATGCGAACCGCCTCTCGTTCTACGAGATGTTTATGACTTAACGGGTCAGAAGCATCGATTGGCACGAGTCGACCTTCTGCTTTCGAGACAATCTTCTGGGTAACGACCAAGATGTCATTGTCAAGCAACGGACCGTTCGGTTCTTGACGGCAGTTGTCTGCAATTATTTCACCGAGTTGATCTTGCGCGGCGATTTCTCCGATGCCTTCAATGCCCCAGATCGTTAGGCGGCTCATTTTGTTTTTAATGCGGCGAGTGCGCTTTGCGCAAGGGCCGCACTAATTTTCGGGTCAGACATGATTGTGTTGGTTACGACGCATTTCATGCCGAGAGACTCAATTGCAGGCTTTAAGTTTGCGTCCACATCGTCAATGATAAGAGTCGAGGCGATAGATGAATACATTCGGGCGACACCGAGCGCCGATGACTCATGACCAAGTTCGCTGAGCATGCGATCGGCGGGGCCTTTGATCGCATGACCACCAACGATTGGCGAAATCGCGACGACTCGATCTCTGATCTTGCTGAGTGATGCGTCGACACCTGCAAGTGCACGAATCGGCCCGATTGAAACAATTGGATTAGACGGCGCGATCACGACTGCGTCGGCATCGTCGATCTGCGACAGCGCATTTGGCTTGGCGCTTTCAATGCCGACGAAACTAATCGACCTAACCGCAACACTGTGTTTATATTTGACGAAATATTCTTGGAAACTGATTTTCTCGCCGGCGTTTCCGGCAACGCAGTCTTCTGCGAGTTCGACGACGGTTAAAACATCTTGGTTGGTCATGGGCACAATTTGTTGCGAAACCGACCATGCAGCTGCGATTTCGCGCGTGATTTGCCAGGCATCTGCACCTTCGCTTCGGCGTGCCGTTCTATAAAAGTGCGTAGCCAGATCTCGATCACCGAGGTTGAACCAATCGGGTGCGGCGATTGAGCCATTCGGACGCACATTTGTATATTTCTGAAGCGACTCCATGGCTCGCCATGATTCGTTGCTCAGCCCCCAGCCTCGTTGTGCGTCAATTGCGTTGCCGAGTGTGTAAATAACTGTGTCGATGTCGGGCGAGATATTCAGGCCGTGCATTACGGCGTCATCACCTGTATTCACCAAAACAGTGGTTGACTCGGGTTCAATGATTTGGGCGAGCCCGCGCAAAAATCGAGCGGCTCCGACGCCACCTGCGAGTACAACTACCGACATTGAACGATTTTCGGCAATCACAACTATTGAGCGTACGGCTTGCCGAATTGCGGCGCACGATTTGTCAATCGACTAGCCACATGACTCTTGCAAGTGTTATTGCCACTAGATTTAAAGGTCGTTATGGCAAGAGCGCTGATCACCGGTATCACAGGGCAAGACGGTCGACATCTCGCCGAATTCTTGCATGCCAAAGGATACGAAGTTTTTGGTCTTGTCAAAGGTCAGAACAACCCGAAAGCCGAATCGATCCGCGATGAGTTTCCATTCGTGCAACTCGTGCCTGGTGATCTCGCAGACTTTTCTAGTCTCGTCAGCGCGCTTGAAATGTCGCAGCCCGACGAGGTCTACAACCTCGGCGCAATTTCGTTCGTTGCGATGTCATTCAATCAGGCCGAACTAACCGGCAACATCACGGGTCTTGGCGTATTGCGGATGCTCGAGGCAATTCGATTGGTCGGTGGCGCGCGAAAGAACCCGATTCGTTTTTATCAGGCGTCGTCATCTGAAATGTTTGGCAAGGTGCGAGAAACCCCGCAGACAGAGATGACACCGTTTCATCCGCGATCACCGTATGGCGTGGCGA
The DNA here is from genome assembly GCA_009923685.1 of Actinomycetota bacterium. GTDB lineage: Bacteria > Actinomycetota > Acidimicrobiia > Acidimicrobiales > Ilumatobacteraceae > BACL27. Next base: position 2,626 of record RFTA01000020.1, on the reverse strand, counting down.
AAGTTTTTGCCCACGACATCACGGTCAATTATCGCGAGAGCTACGACATGTTCGCTTGCTCTGGAATTTTGTTCAACCATGAAGGACCACGTCGTGGTCTCGAATTCGTCACCCGAAAGATCACGAATTCGGTTGCTCGAATCAAACTTGGGCTGCAAAGCGAATTGGTGCTCGGCAACCTTGAGGCCAAGCGAGACTGGGGCTATGCCGGCGATTATGTCGAGGCGATGTGGCTGATGCTGCAACAACCGAAGGCCGATGACTTCGTTGTTGCGACTGGCGTAACCCACTCAATCGAACAGTTGCTCGAAGTTGCCTTTGCCGCCGCTGATCTAAAAGATTGGCGACAGTATGTTCGTCAAGACCAACGGTTTTTTAGACCCGCAGAGGTTGACTTGCTTATTGGTGACGCCACAAAAGCCAAAGCAAAACTCGGCTGGCAACCAAAGGTCGGGTTCAACGAACTAATCGAGATGATGGTTCGACACGACATCGACTACGAAACCAAGCGCGCCAAATAGAGCAATTGAGCCTTTAGTCCAAACGCGAAGTAGATCAGTGCGACGGATGAACTGACAACTAGTGCAACCTCGACGCGCAAAAAAAGGTCTTGGCTGACGGTCCAAGCACAAACAACGTAACTTGCGAATGCCAAAAGCCATCCAATGGCTACATGGCGATGCCCGCGCAGGGCGATCACTGCTTGGGCGATAGCCAAAGCCATCATGTAGACGCCACTCGCTAGGGCAAGAAGCGTAAGCGTGCGTCGATCGATTCCGCCGCCGTAGACCAAGTCCAAGAAAAATGGTCCGACCAGAAACGCGCCGATTGTGCCGACGATTCCGACACTTATAACGAGTTGCACAAGTCGGCGAAATCCGACTTTGAATTCTTCTAGATCACCGCGAGCAGCAAGTCTGGTTAGACGCGGCAACAAAGCCGCTTGAACCGCCTGAAATAAAAACAACGGGACTCGAGTCAAAAGTACGGCGTTGCCAAATTGAGTAACCCTGATGACATCTGATTCGTCGCCGAGCAGGTCGACGGTGATTGGTCCAGCATTGACGAGCGCAGCGGCGAAAATTGACCCACCCAAAAGCCAGACGAGGTTCTCGGTAATTTCTGACCATGTTGCCGGTGGACCTGGCTCGGTGCGCAACTGACCTGTGAGAACGATAATCAACACGCCGATTACTGGTGTGATGACGATGATCAATGAATATGCCGATAACTGGGTGACTCCAGCGATCAACAGAGCGGTGCATGCAACGACCCGAATCGCACCGTCAGATCCGACCATGAAACCGTATGCAGAAAATTTGCCCAAACCTGACGAGAGCCCTTTGGTGAAATACAACAGGCCGTAGGTGACGATTGCGATCGCCAAACTCAAGGTGATGATGGTTTGGCCTTCAAAAAGATTTTCGTTGATTATTGGTGATAGCCCGAGAATCAATGCGACCAAGAGCGCAACGATGATGGTGCATAACAGGGCAACTTTCTTCACGACTGGGGTCGTGCCCTGACCGAGCGCGCGACGATGGGCGACTGCGCGACTGAGTTCTTGCTCGACTGGCAAGAAAAAACCAGGCGCAATTGCGAACATCACGAACCACAGTGACACGAGCGGCTTGAACTTTTCTTGCCCGAGTGCTTGCTGACCAATTTTGAAAAAAATATAAATCGTCACGCCAGCAATCAACAGACCGATGCCGATCGAAATTGTTCCCTCGGGAATCGTGCTTCGTTTTTGATCTGGCGACAACGACGGATCAGCAGACTGTTGCGACATTGAGTTCAAGGTTAGTAGTCAGTCGCGAATTAGTAGTCTTGATGCATCGTGAGCAATGAGGCAAAAGGGTCAATAGATCAATCGCAAAGTCATATGGTTTCGGCACCCCTTGTCGTTACGGCCATGGTCGTGCACGAGCCGGGCTCTTGGTTTGACGAGGTGCTCGCTGGGCTTGCCATTCAGGATTACTCGAACATTAGCAATGTATTTTTTTTGACGACGAAAGTTACCGAATCTGGCGTTGATATGGTCGATGCAAATTCGCTCGCAAAGAAAATTAACGAGGCGTTGCCCAATTCGGTCGTGAGAATCGTGGAGGGAAACCCTGGTTTCGGGCGACTGATAAATGAATTACAACGAGTTGTCGAAGGTGACGGGGGTCTCTTTTGCATCATGCACGACGATGTCGTCTTGAACGCAAATACTGTGCGGATTTTGGTGCAGGAACTTTTCATTTCGAATGCGGCAGTTGTCGGGCCAAAACTGGTGCAGTGGGAGAAGTCGGCGCTCCTGCAGTCTGTGGGTTTTGGCATCGACCGTTGCGGCGAGATTGACCCGTTCATAGAGCAGAACGAACGCGACCAAGAACAACACGATGCGGTGCGTGACGTTTTTTTCGTTAGTTCGGCTTGCATGCTGGTGCGTTCGGATTTGTTTCGCGAATTGAACGGATTCAATCAGGACATTTCGTTTTTTGGCGAAGACTTAGATTTCTGCTGGCGCGCTCATCTGAGTGGCGCAAGGGTCTTGGTTGCGCCGACGGCTTGTGCGCGACATCTAAATAGTTTTGAATCGCGCTCGCCAAAACTGGTGTCACGTTCTACCGTCGCACGA
>RFTA01000190.1 GCA_009923685.1 Actinomycetota bacterium | reverse complement strand
CCGCTCATGCGCACCTACAAACACTGTTCCTCCGCCTTGTCCCAAAACCCCATTAATTACTGGGTTTTAAGGCTCCCCTTAAATCCCGATAATGACTATATCCCCACTAGCCCCCACTGTCAAACACCTTTCACCACTTTTCCCCACTTTTTTTGGATATTTTTAGGCGGTTTAAAACCGTGGTTGTGGCACGAACTAAGGCTCGGGGTTTTGCGGTTGTCGACGAATGAACTGTCGCGCAAAGCGCGGCGGGTGTCGACTAAATCGAGGCTGCGAGTTCGACGAGCGTTTCGGCGATCTGGTTCAAACCAGATACTTCTGCCACGGCGATCATCTCTGACTCGACTTTTTGATCAGCCAGCAAATATTTTCGATATGCACCTGGTGACCAACTTTTGTGTACGACGCATTGGAATCGCGCCATTTCGCGAGTGCGCCGCTGCGAGATGCCGACAACTTTTTGTCCATGCAATGAAACTTCACCTGGTCCAAGTCCGCCAAAACAAATAAAATCTGAGAGCGCCGATCTTTCGAGGCCACCGCGATGCACACGCAATTGATCGCGGTCGGCTATCTCGCATTTGGCGAGTGCGTCGGCCCAAAGATCCCCAACCCACCACATCGACTCACCGACATCGTCACGCCAAAGTTCGTCATCACGCGGCACGACCAAGTCGATCCAGAGGTGCTCGTCGGCTTGCAAGAATACGACGCCGCCGCCACTTCGGCGACGCACGACAGCGATGCCATCACGTCGACAGACCTGTTCATCGACAATGTTTGCGTCTTGCTTTGACCCCAAGACGATCGCAGAGTCGCTTATTGATGCACGCCAAATTGCGCGCTCGGCAGGCAAATCACGACCGTGTACAAATTCAGCCGAGTCTCGCAGATGATTGAAACGCCAGGCACTCATCGATCAGTTGCCGTCAGTCAAAAAACAAACGCCGCAAATTACGAAGCGAACGCTAAATATTGCTTCCACTCTTCGGGCACTCTGCCCACAGACACGGCGACCCATGCAAGTTCGCGTGGCGTATGGGGCTGGTTGGCAAGTGCCATTCCAGCTTCTTGCGGGGTTCGATCACGCTTTTTAAGATTGCAGCCTCGGCACGCCGCCGTGACATTCTCCCAAACATGCATGCCGCCGCGCGAACGTGGCATTACATGATCGATGCTGTCTGCATGCGCCCCGCAATATTGACAACGATGGTTGTCACGCGCGAAAATTGCACGCCTCGACATCGCCGTGCGACGGTGATACGGCACCTTGACTACATATCGCAACCTGATCACCAAAGGCCCCGGCATGACGAAAGTTTCTGCACGAATCTGGGTGCCGTCTTCTTCGATGATCTCGGCTTTGTCCGACAGCACCAAGCAAATCGCGCGTCGGGCAGGAACGATTGACAGAGGCTCAAATGTTGCGTTTAGTACAAGAGCGCTTCTCATCGAAAATCTCGCAACCAGTTTAAATAACTGAGCACATCTTCAGCCTCA
>RFTA01000189.1 GCA_009923685.1 Actinomycetota bacterium | reverse complement strand
TCTTTTTGTTTATTCTTCTCACGATCACGGGCATTTTCTTGATGTTCTTTTATCGACCAACATCGGCGAATGCTTGGCAAGATATTCAGTCGTTGCACACCTCGGTAACATTCGGCCTGATGGTGCGCAACATGCATCGGTGGGCTGCTCACTTGATGGTGCTCTCGGTTTTCTTGCACATGGCGCGAGTTTTTTATCATGGTGCATACAAAGCGCCGCGTGAGTTCAACTGGGTGATCGGCGTAATTTTGTTGACGCTCACTTTGCTGCTTTCTTTCACTGGTTACTTGTTGCCGTGGGATCAACTCGCCCTTTGGGCCGTCACCGTGGGCACGAACATGATGGGTTATTCACCTGTAATTGGTTCGCAAGTTCGATTCGTGCTGTTGGGTGGCGTTGAGATCGGCCCCGAAACTTTGTTGCGCTGGTATGTGTTGCATGTTTTGTTGTTTCCGTTCGTGACAGTCATCTTCCTCGCGATACATTTCTGGCGCGTGCGCAAAGACGGCGGAATTTCAGGACCACTCTGATGGCCGGCATTCCAGAACATCTTCTCAAGCGTGCGCAAGAAGCGCGCGAAAAAGCTGCCGCTGGTGCATCTGGTGCGACGACGAGCGCATCATCCGAGGGTGATTCTCGAATACCGAGCGAGTTGCTTGATCGCAACAAGAGCGCGGTTGCAGTCGCCGAAAAACCTGGTGCCGTTGTTGCATCTCAGTCGAACGGTGGCGTTCCGGTCGGGGCTGGACCAGGCGGTCACACTCAACGTTTGTTGACCGTTGTCAAGTCAGGTTCAATTCAAGATGTCAAAGCAGTGCCAGTCGACAAGGTTCACACTTGGCCCCACTTGCTGGGCATCGAGTTCGTTGCGGCACTTGCTTGCACCGCGTTCACATTTATGTTTTCGTGGTTTGTGAACGCTCCACTTTTGCAAGCGGCGAACTTCAACAAGACGCCTAATCCATCGAAAGCGCCCTGGTATTTTCTTGGGTTGCAAGAATTGTTGACGATGTTTCACCCGATGATTGCGGGCGTGACGATTCCGGGTATGGGTCTGATCATTTTGATTCTCGCGCCGTATCTTGATCGCAACGAGTCGAACCGTCCTGAAGATCGCAAGATAATGACAAGTTTGATGACCGTACACCTGATGTTTTGGGCGGTGCTTGTGATCATCGGTTCGTTCTTCAGAGGCCCTGGTTTCAACTTTGTCTTCCCGTGGCGTGAAGGCATCTTCTTCGAACTGTGATCGGATAAAAATCTCATGAACTCAACAACCATCATCACCATTGCGATCGCAGTTCTTGCCGTGCTCGGTTTGGGTGTCGTGCTCACCGCGACACGCCGATCAGATATGAGCGGTATCGGTGTCTTGTCGCGTGAAACTCGCAAGCGCGACCGAGACGCGAAAAAATCTTCGCGAAACGCTCGACGAGACGTCGAAGCTGAAGCTGTGGCTGCTCGAAGCACTGCAGTCGCAGTGATGCCACCCGCTGAAATCGAACCATGGGTTGC
>RFTA01000188.1 GCA_009923685.1 Actinomycetota bacterium | reverse complement strand
AAGTTGGTCGCTCCCAACCGCCACGCGCGCCGAACGACGCGCCTTTCTTCTTCAATTTTTCATAAAGTGGTGAAACATATGCAGGTCTACCTGCTGGTCGCTCTTCGAATGGAAACCCCATCGCATATTCGTTTTGATAAACCTCGACTGCTTTGTCGACCGTATATTGCGTCGTTGCATATTCTTTGTAACGACGACGATCAATTGACCACAAATCAAACTCTGGGCGACCGTTGAGAATCCACTCTGCAATCGCTTTGCCGGCACCGCCACCTTGGGCGATACCAAAACTGAATGTATTGCAATGGAAGAAATTGCGCATGCCACGCTCTGGCCCGAGATAAGGGTTGCCATCTGGCGCATATGGAATCGGTCCGTTGACGACTTTGGCAATGCCTGCATCTCCGAGCACCGGCACCCGCTCGCCGGCGTCAAGAATTTGTTTTTCGAGACGCTCGAGATCTTCTGACCACAACATGTTTGCGAACTGATCGGGAATTCCATCGAGCCACATCGGCGTCGCCTGCCATTCGTATGGCCCAAGAATGAAACCACTGCGCTCTTGACGCAAGTAATAAGACGTGTCGGGGTCGCGAAGAAGTGGCAACGGTTCGGTGCGTGCCGCGAGTTCGGCGATTTCTTCGGTGATCAGATATTGGTGAGCCATAGTCATGATTGGTAGATGTCGACCGATCAATTGCATAACTTCGCCCGCTCGATAGCCGGCGGCATTGATCACAATTTCGCATTCGATTTCGGTCTCGACACCAGCTGCGCTTGTCGTCACTGTCCATTCAAAATTTTTGTGTTGGCGCAAGCCGACTACACGTTCGTTGCGTCGCACGCGTGCACCAAGTGCTCGAGCCGCACGCGCCATCGCCTGTGTTACTTGCGAGGGGTCAATGTCGCCATCTAGCGGATCCCATAATGCACCGAGCAAATCGTGGGTCTTGAGCAATGGATATCGATCGACAAGTTCAGCCGGAGTGAGCATGTCGTATTCCATGTTGTTGGCGCGAGCCATGCTCTTGACATGGCGAAACTCAGCCATGCGCTCTTCGCTGTGCGCCAAACGAACCGAGCCAGTCACGTGATAACTGATCGGAAAATCTTTGTCTTTTGCTAACTCTCGATAAAGCGACGCCGAATATTTCTGCACCTGCATGACGCTGTAACTTGTCGAATAAGTTGGCACATTGCCCGCCGCGTGCCACGTCGAACCTGATGTGAGTTCATCGCGCTCGAGCAACAACACATCGGTGCAACCCATTTTCGCAAGGTGATAAAGCGCACTACATCCGGCGATGCCGCCACCGATAATTACAACTTTTGCTCTCTCGCCCATCGCGTTGACCGCAACCTTCCGTATTTTTAACCGCACATTTTTGACGTCGAATTCTTCAAAACCAACGCCAAACTGTAGCGTTGTAAAGGCTAAAGAATTAAGAAGTGCATATACAAATTGTGAACAAATTAAGAGGCGTCAAATGGCAGAACTACCGACAAATGCTCGCGTCGTAATCGTCGGTGGCGGCATCGTCGGCTGCAGTGTTGCCTATC
>RFTA01000187.1 GCA_009923685.1 Actinomycetota bacterium | reverse complement strand
AATTTTGCGCGGCTTGTCGTCGACGCTGAAAACTGCGAAGAGTTCTGGTGCGCCGCGAGTTGCCGAGGCTTTGAAGGCGGCTTCGGCTGCCGCCTATGAAGCGGTGCTCAAACCAATTGAAGGCACGATCTTGACGGTTGTGCGTGAGACTGCAGATGCTGCGCAACGCGCTGCAAATGATGGTGCGACATTGGCCGCGATGTTGCGAGTTGCTCGGGCGGCCGGACAAAAGGCACTCGACAATACTCCTGAGCAATTGCCAGTCTTGAAAGATGCCGGGGTTGTCGACGCTGGTGGTGCTGGTTTTATGTTGTTGCTCGACTCGGCAATACATATCGTCGACGGCGAACCGTTGCCCGAACCAATTTACGATGATGCCCCATCGGCTGAACAACTCGAGAAAGTTGCGTTACGTCAAGCCACGGACGGCTCAGTAGATGTAAGTGAGTTGCGCTATGAAGTTATGTTCATGCTCGACCTCGACGACACAAAACTTAAGAAATTCAAAAATGCCTGGGGAGAAATCGGCGACTCGATAGTTGTCGTCGGTGGCGACGGCATTTACAACTGCCACATTCACACCAATGACATTGGTGCCGCAGTTGAGGCACCTCTTATCGTTGGTGGTCGACCGTCGAAAATTCGCATCACAGATTTGTTCGAAGAGGTTGCCACCTTGGGCGAGTCAGTGCACGCGCAGCGCGAGGCGAGTCTTGGCGTGCCGACCACGGGCGGTGTCGGAGATGGTGGCCGTCATGGTGTCGTGCAATCGGCACTGCCACCAGTGACTTGTGCCGTTGTTGCCGTTGCCAGCGGCGATGGTCTGGCCGAACTGTTCGGGCAGATGGGTGTGCACGGTGTCGTGACAGGTGGTCAAACGATGAACCCGTCGACCCAAGAGTTGCTCGACGCGGTCGAACACATGAACGCCACCCAAGTTGTCATTTTGCCGAACAACAAAAACATCATTCCTGTCGCAAACAAGATCGACGAACTGACCAAAAAAGATGTGCGGGTTGTACCAACTTGTTCGATGCCCGAGGCGCTTGCTGCGCTCGTCGCATATGACCCAGAGGCGTCGGCAGAACACAACGGTTCGCAGATGGCGCGCGCGGCAAGTTCGGTGGCGACTGGCGAGGTGACCCAAGCGATTCGTGACACGAACTCTGATGCGGGGCCAGTCAAGAGCGGAGACTTCATTGGTTTAGTGCGCGGTGACGGTGTTGTTGCAGTCGGCGCGACGCTCGAGACCGCATGTCATGAGTTGTTGGCGAAACTAATTACGCCGCAACGCGAATTGTTGACGATAATCACGGGTAGCGAGGCAACTTCGCAAGCCACCGATGCGCTCGTGGCGCATGTCGGGCGGGTGCATCCGCATATTTCGTGCGAGGTGCACTTTGGCGGTCAGCCGCTGTATCCATATTTATTTGGTGTTGAATAAAACGAGACCCGCATGACGGGCCAAATCACGTTGCGCGACCTCGCGGCGATTGACGTCGAAGTATTAAAGGGCGTCGGTGAAAAACGCAAGGCGGCGTTGACCGAATATGGCATCGC
>RFTA01000186.1 GCA_009923685.1 Actinomycetota bacterium | reverse complement strand
TCCATTTGCCGAAGTCGCATTCGAGCAGACCTTTGTTGATGATGATCTTTTTATCGAGAATTTTTGCGATTGGGGCGGCGGTCTCTCGCGCACGTTCGAGCGGCGATGCATAGATAGCCGAGACCTTCTTGAGTTTGCTCAATCGCGTGGCAACTTCGATCGCCTCGTTGCACCCAACATCACTGAGGTGCAGGCCGGCGGCTCGGCCAGGCAATATTTTGCCCGTGCTCGGCGTTTTGCCGTGGCGCACCATGATGATTACGGTCGACCTTGGGGGCGTAGTTTTCTTAGACGTCATTTCAAATCTTCAAACTATCGCCACAGCGCATATTCTCGTGATGTGGCGAATCAAAGTGAATTTGACAAACTCGCAAACCAAATTACCGATTGTCACAAGTGCACACGACTAGTGAAGTGGCGCGAGAAAGTCTCGATTGAAAAGCGCGCGTCGTACGCGAACGAAACCTATTGGGGAAAACCAATCGCCGGCTTCGGTGACATTCGCGCCAAAATTCTTGTGATGGGTCTTGCACCTGGTGCGCACGGTGCAAATCGCACAGGTCGAATTTTCACCGGTGATCGCAGCGGCGATTGGTTGTTTAGGGCGATGCACAAAGCAGGTTTGGCATCGCAACCAGAGTCGATTGCGCGCAACGATGGTTTGAAACTGGCAAATGCCTGGGTGTCCACTGCGGTTCGGTGTGCTCCACCAGACAATAAACCCACACCAAATGAGCGCAAAAAATGCGCAAACTTTCTGACGCGCGAACTCGAGTTGCTGAGCCGAGTGAAAGTGATTATCTGTTTGGGTTCATTCTCGCTGACGGCGATTTGTGACGAGCTACGAATTCGACCAAGACCAAAATTCGGTCATGGTGTCGTGATCAATCACGAGCGTTACAAAATAGTTTGCTCATATCATCCGAGTCAGCAAAACACTTTCACTGGCAAACTCACCGAAAAAATGTTTGACGGTGTGTTTAAAACAGCGGTGAAGTTAGCGCGCTGAAGTTATAAAGCGAGTAGTTCGCCGCCACCGTAAACCACGGCCACTGCAGCCAAGAACAAACCAAAAACACGCTGAAGTTTTTTGTCGCTCATCTTGAGTGCCATTTTTGAACCGAATGGCGCACCGACAACGACGCCAAGAGTTAGCCAAATCGCAAAACGCCAATCGATGCCACCTTCAATCGAGTGAGTGATCGTGCCAGGAACCGCAAAACAGCCGACGCAGATCAATGAAGTTGCAACTGCATTCTTCATCGGTAACACGAGCCAACGGCGAAATAACGGCACCATGATGATGCCGCCACCGACACCGAGCAGACCAGAAAGCCCGCCAGCGATAAGACCCGTCAGGGTTGCCAAAAAACTTTTCGAGCTGCGAAAACTTGTCTTGACTTCTTTTGTTGCGACCAAATCACTTTGCTCTGGTGACTTAGAGGGTGCAACGGCGCGAATCATGTTGAATGAACTCCACATCAACAGCAGTGCGGTAAACACCATCAACAAATGACCATCGCCCGGTATGCGTGGTGAAACCCATGCGCCAAGAATCGCC
>RFTA01000185.1 GCA_009923685.1 Actinomycetota bacterium | reverse complement strand
AGGTGCAATTCGAGTGCGATGCGCAAGAAGAGTGGCATATCCAGCGTGTTGTGATGGGTGAGAAACGGACGAGCATGTGCGCCGCCCGCTTCGATATGCAGAACCGGCGTCTCGACTTCGATGTAGTCGCGCTCGCGCAGAGTGCGGCGAAAACTCGCGATTGTTGCGTGTCGCACTTCGAACACGCGACGAGCCTCGTCGTTGACGATGAGGTCGGCGTACCGCTGGCGATATCGCGTGTCTATATCAGTCAAGCCGTGAAACTTGTCGGGCAGTGGTCGCAGCGCTTTTGAGAGCAAGTCGACTGCAGTCACTTTGATCGAGAGTTCACCTTTGCGCGTTGTCATAACCGCACCGCGTGCACCAACCCAGTCGCCGAGATCTAAATTATTGATCGCATCGAATTGCGTGTCACCGACGGATGCTTTTGAAACGAACAATTGAATTTCTGCACTTCGGTCTTTGATCGTGATGAAAATAAGTTTGCCTTGATCACGCTTGAGCATTATGCGCCCAGCAACCGCAACGATCGTTTCTGTTTCTGAACCCGCCTCGAGTGAGGCGAACATTTTACGCAATTGACCGAGGGTGTGGGTGCGGTCGAAACGATATGGATAGGGATTCGAACCCGAGTCTCGCATTTCGTTGACTGCATTCAGTCGACGACCGCGCTCGACAGCAAAGCCACTGATGCGGTCAGACTCTGAAATTTGCTCGTCAGAAACTTCTTGACTGGCTGGTTGTTCTGTCACTTTTCTCGCTTCGTAAAACTAATTGGCATTGCTGATGTTCAACTGTAATTCAGCGCCGTGCCTGACTACGAAGGGGTTATTCAATAACCAGCAAGACATCGCCACTGCCGACGGTGTCACCTGCCTTGCAGTTGACTTTGGAGATTACGCCCGCTTTGTCTGCCTGAATTTGATTCTCCATTTTCATCGCCTCGAGCACGAGAACTGCTTCGCCCTGCGTGACGGTTTGCCCTTGACTCACGAGAAGTTTGATCACAGTGCCCTGCATTGGAGCGGTGATCGTGCCGCTTGCCGCTGTCGTCGCTTGGTTCGCACCCCGCGATGCCGACCGAGTTTTTTGTGCGGTCGCAGCGACGCCACCGGTTGGTGGTACCCAAACTTTGACATCGAACCGTTTGCCGTTGACTTCGACGACGGTATTTTTTTCGATGAGACCTTCGCTGTTCGACTGGGTTTCGCCGGTGGTTGAAACAAGTTTTGACAGGTCAAGTTTTTCTTCGACCCATTTTGTCGAATGCTTCGTTGCCGCAAAATCAGGATGGCGTAAAATTGCCAGATCTGCATCAATTGTCGTGTGCAGACCTTCGATCTTTGTTTCTTCGAGAGCGCGTATCGTTCGGGCGATCGCTGACTCGCGATCTTTACCCCAGACGATCAGTTTGCCGACGAGGTTGTCGTAATACTGACTGACAGTGTCGCCTGATTCGTAACCGCCGTCAAAGCGAACCCCAAAACCGTCTGGCGTCGTTAATTTCGTGATCGTGCCGGGTGATGGCAAGAACTTGCCAGCGGTCGGGTTTTCGGCATTGATGCGAACCTCAATCGCGTGCCCACGTC
>RFTA01000184.1 GCA_009923685.1 Actinomycetota bacterium | reverse complement strand
GATTTTCTCGAAGATCAGTGGCGCCGTGAAAAAGTTGTCGCCCCAACTCGCGAAGAAGCACTGCTCGAAATTTATAAGCGTGCTCGTCCAAGCGAACCACAAAACGTAGAAGCGGCACGAGTTTATTTCGAGCAGGCGTTCTTCGGCGTGCGCTACAACTTGTCACGAGTCGGTCGCTACAAACTGAACCGAAAACTCGGCGGCGAATTGAAGAAGATTCAAGAGATGTTCGGTCTCAAGGTCGGGCCAGAACTTGGCAAACTCGATTTGCCGACAGACGACCAAGATGTCTTGAGTCGTTGCGAAGTGTTGGCGACGATCAGCTACATGTTGCATCTTGTAAAACAAGAGCCCGGCTATCGTCTCGACGACCAAGACCACTTCGCCAACCGCCGTATTCGTTCGGTCGGTGAATTGATTCAAAACCAGGTTCGCATCGGCCTCTCGCGCATGGAGCGCGTGGTTCGCGAGCGCATGACGACCCAAGATTCTGAGGCGATCTCGCCACAAACTTTGATCAACGTTCGCCCAGTTGTGGCCGCAATCAAAGAGTTTTTTGGCACCTCACAGTTGTCGCAATTCATGGACCAGGTCAACCCACTGTCTGGTTTGACGCACCGTCGTCGACTTTCGGCTCTCGGACCTGGTGGTCTCAGCCGTGAGCGCGCCGGTTTCGAAGTTCGAGACGTTCACTTCTCGCACTATGGCCGTATGTGTCCGATTGAAACACCAGAAGGCCCGAACATTGGTCTGATTGGTGCTCTTTCAACATATGCACGTGTTAATCCGTTTGGTTTCATCGAAACGCCATATCGCCGAGTAAGTGGCGGCATCGTTACGAATGAAATCAAATACATGGCTGCCGACGAAGAAGAAAATTATGTTGTTGCGCAGGCCAACACGCCAATTTTGCCAGACGGCCGTTTGCGCGACGAGCGCGTGCTCGTGCGTCGTTCGCCACAAGCCGCGAGTTTGGAAGACCTTAAGAAGATGCTTGAAGCAGAAAGTTTCTTCGGTGCAACAACTGACATTGGTTACGTAACGCCGGCAGAGGTTGACTTCATCGACGTTTCACCAAAGCAAATTGTTTCGATTGCAACCGCTCTGATTCCGTTCCTTGAGCACGACGACGCCAACCGTGCGTTGATGGGTGCGAACATGCAACGTCAAGCCGTGCCATTGATTCGCGCCGAAGCGCCATACATCGGCACAGGTGTTGAAGCACGCGCGGCCCGTGATGGTGCCGATTTGGTTCTTGCCAAAGACGACGGTGTTGTTGAATCGATCACCGGGTCATCGATCGTCATCAAATACGAGAACCTTCCGAAGCGTGAACACGAACACAAGTTGTTCAAGTTCTTGCGCTCAAACCAAGACACCTGCATCAACCAAATCGTGCGCGTCAAAGAGGGACAAAAAGTTAAGAAGGGTGACCTCATCGCCGACGGTCCGAGCACCGACGAAGGCGAACTTGCACTCGGCAAGAACCTGCTCGTGGCTTTGATGCCATGGGAGGGCTACAACTTCGAAGACGCGATTATTTTGTCAGAGCGTCTCGTCAAAGAAGATGTATTGACATCGATTCATATTCATGAATACGAAGT
>RFTA01000183.1 GCA_009923685.1 Actinomycetota bacterium | reverse complement strand
CGCCGATGCGCCAGCCAAACCTGTGCCGACAACAATTACTTTGAATTTACGCTTGTTGTTCGGGTTGACGAGTTTGGCGTCGGCTTTGTAGTTGTCCCACTTGTCGCGCAATGCACCATCTGGAACCTTCGCATTTAAAACTGTGCTCATATTTGATCTACCTTCTTGACTCTCTAGACCTTGACGATGCCCGCGAGCACCGCAATTGGAAACGAAACATTGCCAACTACGACAACTGCTGCAAAGCCCGTCGCAAACGCCCATCGCCACGCGTTGAACCTCGGGTTGTTCCAACCGAGTGACTGAAAGATGCTCCATGCACCGTGTCGCAGGTGAATGCCGAGCAACAGGTTGGCGAGAATGTAAAACGCGGCAACAGGCCAACGACCCAAACTTCGCACGACGTTTTCATAAACTTCTTCGCGAACGAACACTCCGTCTGCCCCAATTGTGTTGACAACCCCGAACGTCAAGTCGAGAAGATGCCAAATCAAAAAGCTGAACACGATCATGCCGCTGTAGCGCATCGTGCGACTAGCAAAATTTGCAACTTCATAATCTCGAGGCGATTGATACTTGACGGGTCGCGCCTGACGATTCATCACGGTCAGCGACCATGCGGCGTGCAAGTGCAACGCGAGCATCGCCAACAAGCCGCCCCGAAGAATCCATAACACTGCACCTTTTGGCGCAAGCGGATATAAAAGTGCTTTCAAAAATTCGGCGTAGTGATTGAGTTCTGCCGCCCCGAGATACATCTTCAAATTGCCGATCATGTGAAACAAAACGAAACCCATCAACGCGATACCCGAAATCGCCATCGCATATTTCTTTCCGACGGCTGTTGAATAAAGGTCGGTCAAAAACGACCGCTTCTTGCGGGATGCGAGTGCCGTGCCGGTGACTGGCCCCCGCGCTCGGCTCGATTTGGTGATTGTTTGCGCCATAGATGCAGAACTAACGCTAGTAGTCAGCCCTCGACCGCCCGACATTAACAACCGTTCGGGCGGCGTGAACCGTGTCTCATGGTGCCACATTGTCCCGACCCCGAAAAAACCAAGCATTCGCCTTAGTAGCGACAGATTCTTTATACTTTCCGAGACACATAAAAGGGTTACCAACGAGGCTGACCCAATGAGAAATTGGAGAAATATCAAGTGAGCGCACTAATTGCATCCGAAGGCGGCTGGCAAGACTTCACCCTTAAGGGTGGTGAGTGGCTCATTTTGTGGCTCTCAGGTGGCTCTGCGGTTCTCGCACTTCTCGTGGGCTGGTACCTGATGGTCAAAGTTCTGCAACAAGACGAAGGCACCGACAAAATGAAAGAGATCGCTTCGGCGATTCAAGTTGGCGCATGGGCATATTTGAAACGCCAGTTCCGTACGATCGGCATGATTCTCGTACCGGTTGGTGCTGTCGTATTTTTGACTTCGGTTGCGATCGACAAACCAAACGGTGATTCGGCGCTGTCGTTTGTAAGTGCAGGTTTGTATCGCACGATTTCATTCGTGCTCGGTTGTGTCGCTTCTGGTTTAACCGGCTACATCGGCATGACACTCGCGACCCGTGGCAATGTTCGCACTGCGGCCGCCGCACGACGCGGTTCGATGCGCGAGTCT
>RFTA01000182.1 GCA_009923685.1 Actinomycetota bacterium | reverse complement strand
GATTGTTGTATGAAGCCAAAAACTTACGGACAAAAATCTGCTTTGCGCTCGGGTCGTCGGGTCTCACGAACAACGGTCGTACATAAACGAGACCTTTGCTGACATTGATTATTTGCAGATCGCCATAAATAACCCGCGAACCTCTTTGGTCAAGCAATGTGATTTGCTGCGAAACAACCGGGTCGCTACCAATTTCGGCGGCAACAGTCGCCGGACCTTCGGGCAGGGGCTCGGCGACTTTGTAAATCGTCAACTGGCCGTATGTTTTTGGGTCGCTTGACACGACCATGAATGCACGAAGTTCTTTTCGGGCATTGTCGGCCGAAAACGGAACGAATGGTCGCAGCATCGAGAACACACCAGAACTCGATTTAGATCGCGGTTCATGAAACATCGTGTAATAAGGCTCAAAGCGAGCCACGCTTGCGTCGCGTACCTCGCCAGTGTTCGCAGCATTCAGGTCTGGTGCAAAGTCGCCCGCGACTACACCAGTCAAACCTTCGGGTTCGATGGCGGGTGCCTGAGCGACGCTCCATGCGGCGTTGCGATTGAAAAACAGGGTTGCATCTTCGAACTGATAGCGACCGTAAGTATTTGTCTGAACTCTGAACAAATCTTCGGGATACCTGAAGTGATCGACCAATTCTTTTGGCGCCAAGTCAACCGACGTAAACAATTTCGGAAACACCGCCTGCCAGGTCTTAATGATCGGATCTTTTTGATCGACCACATAAAAAGTCATCGAACCGTCATAGGCATCGACAACGATCTTCACGCTGTTGCGAACATAATTAAACGGCGTGTTCAGACCACTGCCCAGCGTGAGTTGATCAATGTTTGCTTGCTGGGCATACGGGTATCGATTGGTCACAGTGAACGCATCGATCACCCATTGCACTTTCGAGTCGACGACAACCGGATACGGATCTGCGTCAAGTCGCAAAAACGGAGCAACCTTGGCAACGCGTTCTTTAATGTTGCGCACGAACATAATTTGTGACTGATTGTCGAGAAGCGACGAACCGAACAAGTTGTATTCACCGAGATGAATCGCGAATGCAATTCGGCGCACGACAGATGAAAGTGCGACACCACCATTCGCCGAATATTTTTGGGCCTTTGAGTCTGCACACGCTTGCTCAACTTCACCCGTTTTAACTAGGGCATAAGAATCAAGACCCTCACCAAAATAAAGTTCGGGGCGAGATATCTCTAGGTCTGTATATATAGGTCGACCATCAACGGTGACTTTGCTCGCGGGCGCTGCGATTAATCCGCAACCATGCGTATATAAAAGGTGTCGCGAAACCCAGGTTCGGTTCGGAATACCTGCAGTGTTCAGCTCGCGGGCAGCAACCAAAACTTGTTGCTCACGACCATCAATCTGATAACGATCGACATCGAGATCGCGAATCGCATAAAATGAAGTTTGGCCTTCATCCAAAACAAATCGATCACGCATTTGAATCGGGTCAAGTTGACGAACATCTTTGAGCGGCTCAGAATCGTCCGCGACATCGGCCGAAGTAATTGGTTCGTATTCAACTTCGATACTTTTTACAGAATCAAGGCCCATCGCAACCTTGGTCGCCACGAGATTGCGTTCAATAAACGGCAATT
>RFTA01000181.1 GCA_009923685.1 Actinomycetota bacterium | reverse complement strand
CGACCTCTAAGGCTTAGCCTGACTGCGTGCATCCTCATCAGTTGATTCCACGTGACAAGTCAGCCGTCGCAGGTGCAAAAATTGGCAAAACCTCAGTGCGCCGAGTTTGGCGCTTTGCTCGACCATATCGACGTTCAATTCTCGGGTTTTTGGCCACAATTTTGGTCTCGTCAGTCATCGCTCTCGTTCCACCCCTGTTGTTTCGACTGATCGTCGACGAAGCAATTCCAGATGCCGCCAAGCGCCGAATCGTGTTTTTAACCGTCATTCTGGTGATCGTCGCAATCGGCGACGCATTACTACAAATTGTTCAGCGTTGGTATTCGGCGCGAATCGGCGAAGGATTAATCTACGACTTGCGCGTTGCCCTTTTCGACAAAGTTCAGAATATGCCCATCGCGTTTTTTACTCGCACGCAAACTGGCGCCTTGATTAGTCGCCTCAATAACGATGTCGTCGGTGCACAAACTGCGGTGACGGGCACTCTCGGCAGCGTTGTTTCTAACGTCGTGATTTTCACGACAACTCTCGTGGCGATGCTTGCTCTCGAGTGGCGGCTTACTTTGCTGGCACTTGTTGTCTTGCCAGTATTCATCGTGCCGGCCAAACGAGTCGGTGCACGGTTGCAAGAAATCTCGCGCGAGCAAATGGGTCTCAACGCCTCGATGAACACGCAAATGACCGAAAGATTTAACGTGTCGGGCGCGCTACTCGTGAAACTCTTCGGACGCCACAAAGAAGAGACAAACGCTTTTGGTTCACGGGCATCTAGGGTTCGCGATATCGGCGTGACAGCCGCGATGTATGGTCGCGTGTTTTTCGTTGCACTCGGTCTTGTCGGCGCACTCGGCGCAGTCGCCATCTATGGTGTCGGTGCATTCATGGTCGTCTCTGGTGGCATCACGATCGGCACACTTGTGGCGATGGCGGCGTTCGTGCAACGCATTTATCAACCACTCACGGGGCTAACCAACGCTCGACTTGAAGTGCTAACGGCGCTCGTAAGTTTCGAGCGTGTATTCGAAGTGCTTGATGCACCAGTGGCAATCATCGATCGCATGGGGGCTGTCGACATTGTCAACCCTCGTGGTGAGATCGAATTCGAAAATGTTTCGTTCAGGTATCCGCCTGGTTCGAGCGTCTCAATTGCCTCGCTTGAACTAAGTGGATTGATGCAAGGTGCTGACCCCGATGTTGATGTGCTCAAGTCAGTGTCGCTGAAAATTGCGCCAGGAGAAACTGTTGCACTTGTTGGCGCAAGTGGCAGCGGCAAAACGACTTTGGCGATGCTGCTCGCTCGCCTTTACGACGTCACTTCAGGTGCTGTGCGCATCGACAGCAACGACGTGCGCGATCTGACCAGCACTTCACTTCGCGCCGCAATCGGTGTTGTCTCGCAAGACTCACATATGTTTCACGAATCAGTTAAATCGAATTTGTTATATGCCCGACCCGATGCAACTCATGAACAAATCGTCGAAGCGTGCCAAGCTGCGAAAATTCACGAAGTTATTGCCGCATTACCTGATGGCTATGACACGATCGTCGGCGAGCGCGGTTATCGGCTTTCGGGTGGCGAAAAACAACGATTGGCGATCGCAAGGCTGCTGCTAAAGAACCC
>RFTA01000019.1 GCA_009923685.1 Actinomycetota bacterium | reverse complement strand
TCGATTTTCTTTGTGACCGTTTCGCGATATGCAACTTGCGGCTTGCCGACGGTCGCATCAACCGCGAACTCGCGCTGCATTCGGTCGACAAGAATCTCGAGGTGCAACTCACCCATTCCCGAAATAACCGTCTGACCGGTTTCTTCGTCGGTACGCACTCTGAAAGTTGGGTCTTCATCTGACAATGACTTCAACGCCTTGCCCAGTTTGTCTTGGTCGTTTTTGGTCTTTGGCTCGATCGCAACGTGAATTACCGGCTCAGGAAATATCATTCGCTCAAGCACGATCGGGTTGCCGCGATCGCACAGTGTGTCACCAGTGGTTACATCTTTAAAGCCCAGACCGGCGACGATGTCGCCCGCCATTGCGAACTCGATGTCTTCGCGCTGGTTCGCATGCATCAACAACAAACGACCGACGCGCTCGCGCTTTTCTTTGACCGAGTTGTAGACCTCGTCACCCTTGGTGATCGTGCCCGAATAAACCCTGAAGTATGTCAAGCGACCGAATGGATCGGCAACAATTTTGAATGCAAGTGCCGAGAACGGTGCTTTCTCGTCGGCGTCACGTGTGAGGTTTTCGTCGCCATTGACATTGGTGCCGGTTGCGGCCGGAATATCGAGTGGGCACGGCATGTAGTCGACCACGCAGTCGAGCATTTGCTGCACGCCCTTGTTTTTGAATGCCGAACCACAAAGAATCGGCACGAAACTAAACGCCAGCGTGCCTTTGCGAATGCCTGAGCGAAGATCTTCTTCGCTGAGGTCATCGTTGGCCAGGAACTTCTCCATGAGTTGTTCATCTTCAGATGCAACAAGATCGAGCAATTCGGCGCGATATTGCTTCGCTTTGTCGAGATATTCGGCCGGGATATCTTCTTCGTGATATGGCGAGTCTTTTTCGTCGCCATCCCAAACAATCGACTTCATTTTTACGATGTCGATAAGGCCTTTGAAGTTTGCTTCGCCACCGTATGGCAACTGCAAAACCGCGGGTACTGTTTGCAAACGATCTTTGATCATGTCGAGCGTGCGATAAAAGTTCGCCCCAGTGCGGTCCATTTTGTTAATGAAGCACATACGCGGAACCTTGTATTTGTTGGCTTGGCGCCAAACTGTTTCGGTTTGTGGCTCGACGCCGGCAACCGAGTCGAATACTGCAACCGCGCCGTCAAGCACGCGCAACGAACGCTCTACTTCAATTGTGAAGTCAACGTGACCAGGTGTGTCAATGATGTTGATGCGGTGTCCGCGCCAAACGGCAGTTGTCGCGGCCGATGTAATCGTGATACCGCGCTCTTGTTCTTGCACCATGAAGTCCATAACGGCTGCGCCTTCGTGTACTTCACCGATTTTGTATGTCTTGCCGGTGTAATAAAGAACTCGCTCTGTAGTTGTCGTCTTGCCGGCGTCAATGTGCGCCATGATGCCGATATTTCGATATTTATCTAGTGGATACTCGCGTGATGGCATGGGGGTGTACCTATTTACTTGTTCTGCTGATTACCAGCGGTAGTGAGCGAACGCTTTGTTCGACTCGGCCATCTTTTGCATGTCTTCGCGCTTTTTCATCGATGCGCCGAGACCATTTGATGCATCCATCAATTCGCTGGCCAAACATTCGGCCATTGTCTTTTCGCGACGAGCACGCGCGTTCTCCACGATCCAACGAATTGCCAGAGTTGTTGCACGACGCGGACGAACCTCGACAGGCACTTGATATGTTGCACCACCGACTCGACGACTGCGAACTTCTAGTGGCGGCTTGACATTGTCGACAGCGCGCTTGACCGCGGTGAGTGGCTCGGCACCCATTTTTGATTCCATTACTTTCATCGCGTCATAAACAATTGATTCGGCGATGCTCTTTTTGCCGTGCAACATAACTTTGTTGACGATCTGTGTAACTAGTGCTGAACGATAAACCGGATCTGCTGCGAACTCACGGCGAGCGACTGGACCTTTACGTGGCATCTAATAATCCTTTACTTTTTCTTCGCGCCGTAGCTACTGCGAGATTGCTTGCGATCTTTTACGCCTGCTGCGTCAAGTGCGCCACGTATAACTTTGTAACGAACACCCGGCAAGTCGCGCACACGACCACCACGCACGAGCACGATTGAGTGTTCTTGCAAATTATGACCCTCGCCCGGAATGTAAGCAGTGATTTCGACACCGCTAGTCAGACGCACACGGGCAACTTTGCGCAGTGCCGAGTTTGGTTTCTTCGGAGTAGTCGTGAAAACGCGAGTGCATACGCCACGACGCTGAGGTGAGCCTTTGAGCGCAGGAGTCTTAGTCTTCGAAAACTTCGAGCTTCGACCCTGGCGGATCAACTGTTGAATTGTGGGCACGCAAACGACCTTTTCTTAAAATGAATTACTAAACCGACTAACAAAAACCACCCCAAACGGGACAGTGAATACTACGGTTCAACGCCTCGTCTCGGCAACCTGCCCCAACTACAACTATTCGCAAAATTGTACGAATTAATAGCAGCCATGTATTTAAAATCGCCGTCAAGCAACGGCCACAACGAAGTATTGGCCACCAAGCGGTAAGTATTTGAACATACGGTCAGCCCTCGCCAAGGCCTGTAGTGGCTGAGGAAAGAACGAGCAAAACCCACTATCTGCGATTTTCAATGAGCATTTTGAGGTCAGTAATCGCTTCAATTCTTTGATTGAAATTAACTCCGCATCGTGATCCATATCGCAGTTGGCAACAATTTTCAGCGTAAGCGGGTTATACGTATTGTGTTCCACAATAAAAATGCACCCGTTCTCGGACAGCTTTGATTTCAGCCTCTGTATTACTTCAACACGATCTCGAGCGGTTATGTGGTGCAGAACCGTAGACAAAAAAATAACATCAAATCTTTGATCAGTTTTAAGTTCCGGACTCAATAGCGTCAGTTCTGGATGATTCTTATTCGCAATATCTAGCGACACTTGAGAAACATCAGCCAAAAAAATTTGGGATTCTGGAAATGCCGCTTTAAGCGACGGAATCGACAGCCCTATTCCACAACCAAAATCCAAAATTTTCGATATTTTTCGACTTCGCGATGCGTATCGCTTTATCAATTTCGACTTGTATTCGGCTTGGTACTCCTCGCTAGTTAATGCAATCGAGAGTGTTTTACGCATTTTCTCTTCGTAGTCGGATGCGTAGTCGTCAAAATTAGACATGGCTCAACCTTATTTGAGCAAAAACTCCTCGCAAAATTTACTATTGAGCGATATCTGTGTCTGTGACGTCGTCTGAGTCGGTTGCAAAACCTGCATCTGGCGCCGACTCGAGTGCTTGCGCAGTCGCGTCGCTGACAGTTTCAAAATCTGGTTCGGCGTCGATTTCATTAGCGACAACCTCGTCCACAACTTCTTCGACTGGCTCGTCGTCGGCAACGTAATTGCCCTGCAAGCCTGCCAAATATGCGGCTGGGTCGGCTTCGTCATCGCTCGAGTAGTAAGGCATCGGCACATAATCTGGTGCGCTGACATCAAACAGGTTGTAACGATCCATGCCGGTACCAGCAGGGATCAACTTTCCGATGATGATGTTTTCTTTCAAGCCAACCAAATGGTCTGACTTGCCATCGATCGCCGCTTCAGTGAGCACGCGCGTCGTCTCTTGGAACGATGCCGCAGACAACCATGACTCAGTTGCCAACGATGCCTTGGTGATACCCATCAATTCTGGGCGACCTTCGGCAGGCTTTTTTCCTTGTTCAACGATTGCGCGGTTGACATCTCGGAACTCTTTCGAGTCGGCACGATGACCCGGCAAGAAATGTGTGTCACCAGGTTCTTGAACGCTTACGCGACGAGTCATCTGACGAACGATCAACTCGATGTGCTTGTCGTGAATCGCTACACCTTGGTCGCGATAAACCCTTTGAACTTCTTCGACCAAGTATTGCTGAGTTTCACGAATGCCCTTGATTTGCATCAGTTCTTTTGGATCAAGTGGGCCATCGGTGATTCGATCTCCCGCTTCAAGGTTTTGTCCGTCTTTTACGAGTGGACGACTACCTGTTGGCAAGATGATCTCAATTTCTTGACCTTGATCATCGATGAACTTGATCGGAATACCCTTGCCTTCGTCTTCGAGAATTCGCACGACACCAGTTACGGGCACCAGTCGTGCCGAGCCCTTCGGGTTGCGAGCTTCGAAAAGTTCTACGACGCGTGGCAAACCACCGGCGATGTCTTTGCCTGCAACACCACCAGTGTGGAAGGTACGCATGGTCAACTGAGTGCCTGGTTCACCAATCGACTGAGCAGCGATTACACCCACTGCTTCACCCAATTCGATGTCTTTGCCGGTCGCCAGCGAACGGCCGTAGCACTTGGCACAAACGCCAACTTCAGCGTCACATGTCAACACCGAACGAACACGAACGCGCGTGACTTTCGGGTCGTTGCGCAATGTCGCCATCTCTTCATCGCCGACGATTGTGTTGCGTGACATTACCGAGCCATCGCTCAGCTCAACATCATTGAGCAACGCACGACCAAACAACTTTGTCTCAAGGTATGAACGTGTGTTGGCAGTATCGGCCGCAACGTTTTCGACCCACACACCGAGTGTCGTGCCGCAGTCATCTTCGCGAACGATTAGTTCTTGTGCCACGTCATGCAGACGACGAGTCAAATAACCCGAGTCGGCAGTACGCAACGCAGTGTCGACAAGACCCTTACGTGCACCAGGAGTTGCGATGAAGTATTCAAGAGTCTGCAAACCTTCACGGAAGTTGCTCTTGATCGGACGAGGAATCATGTCACCGCGAGGGTTAGCCACGAGACCACGCATACCCGCAATCTGACGCATCTGGGTCATGTTTCCACGAGCACCAGAGTTGATCATCATGTCAACTGGGTTGAAGCGAAGTTCTTTGAATTCTTTTTCCATTGCTTGCTGAACATCAGATGTTGCAGCGGTCCAAATGCGAACTTCTTGGCTGCGACGCTCACCGTCGGTGATAATGCCACGACGGAACTGTGTCTCAACTTTTTCGGCCTGCTTTTCATAGCCGTCGAGAATGCCGCGCTTGGCTGCCGGAGTCTTTACGTCATCGACCGAAACAGTCAAACCTGATTGCGACGCGTAGCGATAGCAAAGGTTCTTGATCGCATCAAGCGAAGAAGCGATGACTGCTTTTGGATAGTTGTCGCTCAGTCGTTCTACGATGACGCCGAATTCTTTTTTCTTTACAGGCGCTGTGATATGTCCGAATCGCTTCGAGAAGTCTGCTGGCAACACCTCTTCAAACAACATGCGACCTGCAGTTGTTTCGAAGTATGTCGAGTTGCCTTGATCATCTTTTTCAAGAACCTTGATCTTGGCGTGCAGTTTGAGACTGCCCTCGTCAAGTGCGCGAGTGATCTCCCACATCGACTTAAAGACGCGACCTTCGCCAGCCAAACCAGCGTCATCGCGGGTCAAATAGAAACCACCGATTACGAGGTCTTGCTGTGGCGTAACAATTGGTCGACCAGATGCTGGTGACAAAATGTTGTTTGCCGAAAGCATCAGCACGCGAGCTTCTGCTTGCGCTTCAACTGACAGCGGCAAGTGAACTGCCATCTGGTCACCGTCAAAGTCAGCATTGAACGCCGTGCAAACAAGTGGGTGCAGGTGAATTGCCTTGCCCTCAACCAACACAGGTTCGAAAGCTTGAATACCCAAGCGGTGCAAAGTCGGCGCGCGGTTCAAAAGAACTGGGTGCTCTTTAATTACTTCTTCGAGAACATCCCATACCTGTGGGCGACGACGCTCAACCATGCGCTTGGCAGACTTGATGTTCTGCGCAAGTTGCTGATCGGCCAGACGCTTCATCACGAATGGTTTGAACAATTCGAGTGCCATCAACTTCGGCAAACCGCACTGCTGCAAACGCAATGTCGGGCCAGCCACGATTACTGAACGACCCGAGTAGTCAACGCGCTTACCGAGCAAGTTCTGACGGAATCGACCTTGCTTACCCTTAAGGCCATCTGACAACGACTTAAGCGGACGATTGCCCGGACCGCTCACAGGGCGACCACGACGACCATTGTCGAACAGAGCGTCTGCTGCTTCTTGCAACATTCGCTTTTCGTTGTTGACGATAATTTCTGGCGCACCAAGTTCAAGCAAACGACTCAAACGGTTGTTGCGGTTGATCACACGACGATAGAGATCATTCAAGTCTGAGGTTGCGAAACGGCCGCCGTCGAGCTGAACCATCGGGCGCAACTCTGGCGGAATCACCGGAATCACATCGAGGATCATCGCCTTCGGGTTGTTGACCAAGCGCTCGTCTTTGTCTTTTCGATTGAACGAGGCAACAATCTTCAAACGCTTGATCGCCTTTTGCTTGCGCTGAGTCGACAACGGCTTGCCGTTGAGACCGTTCATGATTGCATCGCGCAAGATAACTTCTTCGGCGTCGAAGTCGATCGTGTCGATCAAAACTTTGATCGCTTCTGCACCAGTGCCACCGGTGAAATAATCTTCGTAGCGATCTTTGATCTCGCGCCAAAGTTCTTCGTCGTCAATGATCATTCGTGGATGAAGCTTTTGGAAGGTTTCGAACGCACGCTCGAGACGATCAAGATCTTTCGTATGGCGATCGCCGATCATCTGAATGTCTTTGTCGATCAATTTTTGACGAGCGCGAATGTCACTCTCTTTTGCGCCGTCTTTTTCGAGCTGCTTGAGTTCAACTTCGGCATCTTTTTGACGCAACTTGATTTCTTTTTCGCGTTGCTTGATCATCAAATCGCGGTCTTCGAGATATTCTTTCTCGAGATCTGGCAACTCAACATGGCGACGGTCTTCGTCGACGGCGCTCACCAACCAAGCCGCGAAGTAAATAACTTTCTCAAGTTGCTTGGCTTTGATTTCTTCGCGCGACTCTAAGCCGCCGAGAAGATATGCCAACCAACTACGAGTGCCACGGAGATACCAAATGTGCACGACAGGTGCGGCAAGCTCGATGTGACCCATGCGCTCACGGCGCACTTTTGAACGAGTTACTTCAACGCCGCACTTTTCGCAGATGATGCCCTTGAAGCGAACACGCTTGTATTTGCCGCAGTAGCACTCCCAATCGCGGGTTGGTCCGAAGATTTTTTCGCAGAACAGACCGTCACGCTCAGGGCGCAGGGTTCGGTAGTTGATCGTCTCTGGCTTTTTGACTTCACCACGCGACCAAGTGCGAATGTCGTCGGCTGTTGCCAAACCAATTCGCAACTGTTGAAAGCTGTTGATATCAAGCTTGCGCTTGTTGTCGTCGATAACTACGTCGCTCATGGTCATGCCAACCCTTCTAAAATGCTGCGATTAATCATTAATAAGCCTTCTCTCGTCGACGCTCGCGTTCGCGATCGTCGGCATCTGAACCGCGCTCGTTGCGGCTGATATCGATGCCAAGTTCACGTACCGCGGTGAAGACTTCTTCGTCGAGATCTGTGAGCTCGACTTGCTTGCCCTCATGCGAAATAACTTCGACATCGAGACAAAGTGCTTGCATTTCTTTCATCAACACTTTGAAACTCTCAGGAATGCCCGGTTCTGGAATGTTGTCGCCCTTGACGATCGCTTCGTAGACGCGCACTCGTCCGAGAACGTCGTCGCTCTTGATTGTCAAAAGTTCTTGCAAGCAATAAGCAGCACCATAGGCCTCGAGTGCCCACACTTCCATTTCGCCGAATCGCTGGCCACCGAATTGAGCCTTGCCGCCCAACGGTTGCTGCGTGATCATCGAGTATGGACCAGTCGAACGAGCGTGAATCTTGTCGTCAACCAAGTGGTTGAGTTTCAAGATGTACATGTAGCCAACCGTGATTGGGTTGTCGTATGGCAAACCAGTGCGGCCGTTGCGCAAAACTACTTTGCCGTCAGTGCCGATCATTCGCTTGCCGTCGACTGATTCTGGGTTCAAGTTCTTGAGAATCGACTGAATGGTCGGATGTGAACCTGCTTGATCGTCTTCGTCCCAATGTGCACCGTCGAAGACAGGCGTCGCGATGAAAGTTGCAGGTGGCGTCGACGGACGAGTTTTTGACTCGGTGCCACGAACTGGGTTCGCGCCAACGGTCTTGTCGTTCTTTTCGTCGTACCAACCCCAACGTGCGCAATAACCCAAATGGGCTTCAAGCACCTGACCGATATTCATTCGGCTTGGTACACCAAGAGGGTTCAAGATGATGTCAACCGGAGTGCCGTCTTCGAGATATGGCATGTCTTCGACTGGCAAAATCTTTGAAATAACGCCCTTGTTGCCGTGTCGACCAGCGAGCTTGTCGCCCACGCTGATCTTGCGCTTTTGCGCCACGTGAATTTTGACGATTTGGTTGACACCTGGTGGCAATTCGTCACCTGGCTCATCATCACCTTCGGCGGCTCGCTTGAGCACCTTGACATCGATGACCTTGCCACCTTCGCCGTGCGGAACCTTGAGTGAAGTGTCGCGAACTTCTTTCGACTTTTCACCGAAAATCGCTCGAAGCAATCGCTCTTCTGGCGTCAACTCAGTTTCACCCTTTGGTGTCACCTTGCCAACGAGCACATCGCCCGGGCCAACTTCTGCGCCGACGCGAATAATGCCGCGATCGTCGAGATCGGCCAAAATTTCTTCTGACAAATTCGGAATGTCACGGCTGATTTCTTC
>RFTA01000180.1 GCA_009923685.1 Actinomycetota bacterium | reverse complement strand
GGCCCGCACAAGCGATTTCTTACAAGCTCGGCGAGCGAGTTTGGCTGGCGTTGCGCGACGACGCAAAACGCAAGCATGGTGCAAAGTTTGACTTACGCGCTTGGCACGCCTATGCGCTCGACCTCGGCAATCTCGGTCTCGACTTGTTGAAAACTGAACTCGCTCGCTTTTAATTTATTCTCAAGGCAGCACGACAACTTTCGTGCCGGGTTTGGCGAAGTTGTAGACGAATTTTGCGTCCTCTGGGCTCATGCGCAAACAACCGCTGCCTTGAAATGAACCCAGTTGATCTTCGGTCTGCAATGGCTTGCCATTTTTGGTCGGTATCGCATGAAAACCGATGTTGCCACCTTCAGGGCCCAACGCGAATCGAGTCATATTGTTAAACCAGACCCCCTCAAAATCGAGGCTATAAGAACGTAGCGACTGACTATTTACTTTGTATTCGCCGGGCGTCGGTACGCCACGTCGACCCGAAACCGGCATCACTCGCACAACATTATTTTGCGCGTCGACAACCCATACCCACTGCAAATTATTTTTGTAAATGATTCTTCGGCCAGTGCCAGATTTATTTGGCAACTGTGGCGGGTTCAATCGGGTATACGGCGGAAATCGCAACGCACGATTCGGGTATTGTGCGGCTGTTTGCGCGGCAGTCGGTGCGGGCACGACCGTCGAAGTCGTCGACGAACTTGAACTTGTTGAACCACCAACTTGAGTCGAACTTGATGCGACGGTCGTCGAAGTTGTGGTCGAAGAGTCGTTAGAGGCGCCGTTTACCTCAACGCCAAGACCAATTGAGCCAACAGAAATGCATGTCGCCAAAAATATTTTGCCAATTTTCAACACTTTACTTAATTAAAAACTTTCTCTTGCCAGATTTTTTTGATGCCGGGGCGCCAACCAACGGGTCGTCAATAATTTCGAATCTTCGCCCCCAGTTGCCGACGATGCCCTGCACCATGGCGGCGAACGGCAATGCCAAGACAGCACCGATCGGCCCGAGAATTGCTCCACCAGCAATGGCTGCACCAAATGCGACGGCAGCGTGCAACTCGAGCGTCTGTGCAGTGATTTTTGGCGCCAACAAAAAGTTTTCTAATTGCTGATAGACAGCGATAAATACGATCACGATTAGAGCCTTGACCGGCGAATCTAAAAACGCCAACAACACCGGTAATACGCCCGCAAGATATGTGCCGACCACCGGCAAGAATTGTGAGATCAAGCCGACCCAAACAGCCAACGCGACAGGCGCTGGTGTGCCGATCGCTTGAAATACGATCCAGTGAAAAAATGCCGAGACGACGGCTAGCAAAGCGCGCGAATAAATGTATCCGCCTGTCTTTTGCACCGCCAGGTTCCAAACTGCGAGAACCGTCTTCTGTTTGTCTGCACTAAGACGACTACATATTGATCGACGCAATCTTGGTCCATCGGCAATCAGATAAAACGCGAACAGCGTTATCGAGAAAACCTGCAATAGGCCGCTCAATGCGCCAAGCGAGACGTCAACCACTCGGTCTTGCTGATTTTCGAAAAAGTTTTGCACCGAACCATTCGGGTCGCTGATCGACTCAACCCAATTTTGCGAGTTAATTGAAGTGTTAAATGTGTC
>RFTA01000179.1 GCA_009923685.1 Actinomycetota bacterium | reverse complement strand
AAAGTGCTTTGCCAAAAAATCTGTCAAATAAAACGTGCCGGGCTCTTCATCGTGGGCAGACATGAATTCATTGGTCCCAGCGAAAAATTCGTAGCAATGGGCACCAGGCAGCCGCTCAACTTTTGGGTACTTGGCCAGCACCAGATCTAGGTGACCACCGGTGCCGCAATCGGCAAAAGCCACGAATACTCGCCGCATTGAAGAACTCGCAAGAATCTCTTCGACTTGAGGCGCAATATTTTCTGGTCGATTGTGCAAATTTGCCGGCAGATATTTGACCTCCACCGAATCTTCAATTCCCGAAGCAACAAGCACCGAACGCAATTCGCTGACTAGTGCCCCACAAGCAATTATCAATGGTCGCGAGTCAGACGACATCGCTATTTAAATCTCAGGCGACAGATGGGCCTGGCGGCTCGGCATTGCGCAGTCGACGAGCACCAACAAGTTGCTTGGCTGTCTCTGACGCAACAGCAGCATCTCGACAATACGCATCTGCGCCAACAGCGACGCTGAATTCTTCGTTGAGTGGTGCACCGCCAACCAAAATTATGTATTTGTCACGAATGCCTTTTTCTTTCATCGTGTCAATAACGACCTTCATATATGGCATCGTCGTCGTCAGCAACGCCGACATACCGAGAATGTCTGGCTTGTGCTCTTCAAGTGCCGCGATGTATTTGTTTGCATCGGTGTTGATGCCAAGGTCGATGACTTCGAAGCCCGCGCCCTCCATCATCATCGCAACAAGGTTCTTGCCGATGTCGTGAATGTCGCCTTTGACGGTGCCAATCACAACTTTGCCGACCGACTCTGCACCGGTCTCTGCAAGAAGCGGACGCAAGATCGCCATGCCACCCTTCATGGCGTTCGCCGAGAGCAAAACTTCTGGAACGAACAAAATGCCGTCTCGAAAATCGATACCAACGATGCGCATACCCTCGACAAGCGCAGTCTCTAAAACTTTGGTTGCTGACCATCCGCGGTCAAGCAAAATAGTCGTGCCTTCAATAATTTCTGGGCCGAGCCCGTCGTAAAGATCATCATGCATTTGGGCGACGAGATCATCGTCTGACAATTGGGCTAGATCAATGTCTTGAAATTCTTCGTTGCTCACATTTTCTCCATTACAAATAGAAATGACCGTCTACTGGGTCTCCAGCACAACAAATGAAACGCTATCAGTTTGCGTGGCTGAAGTATCGAACATTCTCTGGCGGCAACGGTTTGATCCCGAGAATAATGTCGGCTGCCTTCTCGGCGATCATCATCGTCGGGGCGTAAATGTTGCCGTTGGTC
The DNA here is from genome assembly GCA_009923685.1 of Actinomycetota bacterium. GTDB lineage: Bacteria > Actinomycetota > Acidimicrobiia > Acidimicrobiales > Ilumatobacteraceae > BACL27. The sequence goes on along the minus strand of RFTA01000179.1, from coordinate 339 downwards.
ACATAAGGCATCACTGATGCGTCGGCCACGCGCAGACCTTCTAAACCGTGCACACGCATTGTCATCGGGTCGACTACGGCCATTTCGTCAACACCCATTTTGCAGGTGCACGACGGGTGATACGCAGTCTCACCATCACGACGAACCCATTCGAGAACTTGTGAATCGGTTTGGCACTCTGGGCCGGGCGAAATTTCGCCGCCGTCAAATTCTTTGAACGCTGGTTGCGACAAAATCTTTCGAGCAGCGGCGATTGCCTCGACCCATTCTTGACGGTCTTCAGGGGTTGACAAATAATTAAGTCGCAATTCGGGTTTGACTCGAACGTCGGGCGACTTA
>RFTA01000178.1 GCA_009923685.1 Actinomycetota bacterium | reverse complement strand
ATTTATTGGCTTGATGGTCAACTTAATACGGCAAAGTCACCGAACGAAAATTTGGCGCGCGAACTTCTTGAACTCTTCACGATCGGCGTAAATCAATATTCAGAAAATGACGTCAAAGAGGCAGCCAAAGCGTTGTCTGGAATTCGAGTCGTCAAAAACTCTGGACTCGTCAGTAAAGATGTGCGGCGCGCATGGACGGGTGAGTCAACGATTCTTGGCACGACAGGCTATTTCGAATCTGCGACCTTGGCGCGCTTCTTATCGCTGACTCCGGCATGTCAAAATTTTATTCCTGAGAGACTTAGTTATCGATTTGTTTCGTCGGCAACGATGATGACCAATTCTTCGATGAAAAATTCTGAGCAGGTGAAATCACTTCGATTGATGAAGACGGCGTTTAAGAATCGGCAAGTTCTGCCGACAATGGAAGCACTGGTAATGAGCCCCGCTTTTCAAGATCCGACTTATTCTCAAGTCAAGAGCCCAGTCGAATGGTTGGTGTCGGTTTTGCGCGCGCTACGTATCGTGCCTTCAAGATATTCGAAGCCCGACAATCTATTGACACTTCTCGACTCGCTGGGGCAGCGACCTTTTTATCCACCAAGTGTTGGTGGCTGGCCTTCAGATGAAGCTTGGCTGTCGGTTGCGTCTTCACAAACCCTTATTCAGGCCGCACAGCTTTTGGCAAGCGAAGGAGATTTGAGTCCTCTGGTTGCCGTCAACAATAAGGAGAGAATCGATGCTTTAGCCGACTGGCTAGGTGTCGCTGAATGGAGCAATCGCACACGAATAGCGCTGCAAGGTGCGATCGCCGACCCCGCACGACTTGTCGTGCTTGCAATTTGTAGTCCCGAATATTTGGTCAGTGCATAAGGAGATATATGCAAAACATTTCGCGTAGAAATTTCATTAAGTTGACGAGCGTCGGCGCTGTTGCTGTTGCGCATTCGATGACGAACTATCACCCAGCAAACGCTGCCAGCCCGAAACCGTTGCCAAATGGCACGCCGATTTTGGTAATCGTCACCCTGAACGGCGGCAATGACGGCTTGAATACGGTGATTCCATATTCAGATCCGATTTACAAGTCAATGCGACCACAGCTCGCGTATAAAGAAGATCAAGTACTGCCGATCGGCGACGGGCTCGGTCTGAACTCGTCAATGACTGGTTTCAAATCTTTGTGGGACAACAAACAATTGGCGATAATTCGCGGTGTCGGTTATCCGAACCCTGATCGGTCACATTTTTCGTCGATGGCAATCTGGCAAAGTGCATCTCGTACTCCGATAAAAACTGGCTGGATCGGGCGATGGATTGAAACACAGCCTGAAAATCCGTTTCTTGCAATCAGTCTCGGCTCGACGATGCCGGCGCTTTTTCAGGGCAATAAACGATCGGGCACCGTGCTGCCGCTTAGCGGTTTGAAAACGCCGAGTGGCATGCTCGCATCTGATCTTGCCCGAACTTCGAAGTCGACAAAATCTGACGGTCAACTTTCGGCAACTGCTGCGCGATCTGTTCGCGATCTGTTCACCGTCACAGATGTTGTGTCGCCGATACTTAAAAACCCTGCGCCGCCTGCGGCAGATCTACCGACAGTTGTTGGTGGAAACGCTGGTGGAGTTTCTAATCTTGCCCAACAGTTT
>RFTA01000177.1 GCA_009923685.1 Actinomycetota bacterium | reverse complement strand
CCGAATCGTTTCGCCGCTTTAGTGAAAACCGGAATCTGCTCGTCAACTGCAGCGACACTTGTCGGCCCCGGATCATCAAGACAAGAAATCGCCAAGAATGCTTCAAGTTCGTTGCCATAGGTGCCGCCAGGATTGCGCTGGTAATACTCGTCGTAAAGACCAAGCAAACCTGCGCCGTCACCGTCAATCGCGTCAGCCAATGCGCGTTCAAGTTGCGGCCACAAAGCATCTGAATACATTGCTTGGGCGAGTGCCGTATACATCACACCCTGAGTTATCGGCGTGCGACTTGCTTCAACGACTATCGGCGCTTTGTCGATTTCAATTATCAATTCGTCTAGGGCTGCTGCAGCATCGCCGTTGCTGTGAAATGCACAAGAGACCCGTTTCGAACAGCTTGAAAGAAATGCATCAAGTTGTTTTTCAAAACCTTTGGCTTGCGCCAAACCCTGGTCAAGAGAAGTTGCATTTGGATCAGAAGCCCCGTCAAGAACTGCCGCTCGCACGGTCTTCGGAAACATCGTCGCCCAGGTGGCACCGAGTTCTGAGCCGTATGAAAAACCGAAATACGTAATCTTTTCTTCACCGAGTGCCCTGCGAATTGAATCCATGTCGCGCGCAGTTGCTTGTGTCGAAATATAAGGCAAGATTTCGCCGCTGCGCTTGACGCATTCGTCGTTTAATTTTTGACTCGCGTCGATGATCGCTTGTTTCTCATCAGGAGTCTCGGGAGTTGAATCAATACCAAAGTATTCGTCGTATTGATCGATGCAGTTGATAGCAGGTGTCGACTTGCCCGTGCCGCGTGGATCCCAACCGATGATGTCGAATCGATCTAATAATTCAGAACTGAAGTAATATTGTGCGTCTTTGGCGACACTTGAACCACCAAAGCCCGGGCCGCCCGGGTTGACGAGCATTGAACCAATTTTGTTGGCGCCGTCAGTGGCGGGCAATCGAGTTAAGAACAGAGTGAACGAACCCACATTCGGGTCGTCGTAATCAAATGGCACCGCAAGTTGTCCACATTCGCTTTCGCCAGCGGGGTCGTTAAGACATGGACTCCAGATTATTTCTTCGGACGAAACAGTGTTAGTCGTAGGCGGGGTCGATGACTCTTGTGTTGCGCTCGATGCAGTGATGTCTTGATCGTCAATCGTGTCTTCGGACGAACCGATAATTGTTGGGTCAGAACACGCCGAAGCCAAAGTCGCGACCAGCGTCATCGCCAAAATCGAGATGGCAAACTTGCGTCTAGTGTTTAGTTGATGTCTCACCAAACACCAAGCGTATTGTCGTCAGACGACACTTTTTCGGTAAGCGAGTTCATCAAGACGGTAAATCAAGCCGTTAGACAGCACTTTGGCGGGGGTGTCTGGTTGCATGGCGAGATTCAAGAACTAAAGACTCCTGGTCATGTCTATTTCACCTTGGTTGACAACGATGGTGACAAGAAAGCGGTTTTAGGGGCCTCGATCTGGGAGGGTGTTTATGCGTCGATGCGGTCAAAACTCGCAGAAAGTGGTCTGCAACTGGCCAACGGCTTGAAGGTTCGCGTTTTTGGTGAGCCAGATCTTTACTCTGGCAACGGAAGATTCAGTTTTAAGGTCACAAAAGTTGATCCGCGTTTCACCCTCGGCGATTTGATC
>RFTA01000176.1 GCA_009923685.1 Actinomycetota bacterium | reverse complement strand
GCCAAAGATCGTGACATTCACGATTCCGCTTGACAAAGTCGGCGAAGTAATCGGACCAAAGGGCAAAGTCATCAACACGATTCAGCAAGAAACTGGTGCTGAAATCAATGTCTCTGATGACGGCGCAACCGGCATTATCACGATCGGTTCGCCAGACAACTCAAAAGTCGAAGATGCGAAATCACGTATTTTGGCGATTGTAGATCCGCCAACTGCAGAACTCGGCGCCGTCTACACCGGCCGCGTGGTCAACACTGCGGCATTTGGTGCGTTCGTAAATATTTTGCCTGGTCGTGATGGCTTAGTGCATATTTCGAAACTCGGCAATGGTCAGCGTGTTGCTCGCGTCGAAGACGTGCTTAACATCGGCGATGAAGTGCAGGTTCGTGTCGACGACATCGACGATCGCGGCAAAGTAAGTCTCAGCCTGATCGGCCCAGACGGCGAAGTGATCAAGGGTTCGGGCGGCGGCGCGTCAGGCGCACAAACAGATCGCGGAGATCGCGGTCCGCGTCCTCGTTCGAACGATCGTGGTGACCGGAATGATCGTGGCGGTCGAGGTGACCGCAATGATCGTGGTCCGCGCAATGATCGTGGCAGTCGCGGTGATCGCAATGATCGTCCGCGCTCAAACGATCGCAACTCGCGCAATGATCGCAACTTGCGTAACGATCGCAATGCGCCGTCCGATGCTGTCAGCGTAAGTTTCGAAGAAGAATTCGATCGCGATTTGCGCAACGAAATTGGAGATCTTGGCTGATATGCCGATTCGTGTCGGTGTCATTGGTGCTGCCGGGCGAATGGGTGCGACGGTCTGCGCTGCGGTCGTCGCCGATGAAAACTTAGAACTCGTCGCCGCGGTAGATACCGCGTCGGCTGGTTCGGTGGTTCAAGGTGTCACAGTTTCGTCAGAACTGCGTGCTCTTGCCGACGCCAAAGTCGACGTGGCAGTTGATTTCACCGTTGCGGCGGCATCGCGCATCAACCTGCCGTGGTTGGCAATGCACAAAATTCACGCCGTTGTCGGCACGACTGGCTTCACAGATCAAGACATCGACGGTTTCAAGAAAATTTTCACGGCTAGCAACTGCATCGTCGCACCAAACTTTGCGATTGGCGCCGTTTTGATGATGCGTTTTGCAGAAATCGCAGCGCCGTTTTTTGAAACCGCCGAAATAATCGAAATTCACCACGATGGCAAAGCCGATTCACCATCGGGTACGGCGATCTCGACGGCCAAGCGCATGGCGAGTGCAAGCAATCAGTGGGCAAAAGATTCAACAAGTCACGAGGCAATTTCTGGGGCGCGCGGAGCAAAAGGCCCGGGCGATATTCCGATTCATGCAGTTCGCATGCGCGGGGTCGTAGCGAACCAAGAAGTTGTGCTCGGCACGCAGGGTCAGACATTGACAATTCGCCACGACACGATTGATCGCGCGAGTTTTATGCCAGGTGTCGTTTTGGCTTGCAAAAAAATTGCCGATTACAAGGGCTTCACCCTCGGGCTCGACAAATTTTTGGGCATCTAACGCAAATTAGCGCAGAGAGTTGATCGCGGCGTCGTAATTAGGCTCGTTGGCAATTTCGCCGACGAGTTCAGTGTGCAACACTTTGCCTTTTTCGTCGGCAACTACTACTGCGCGGGCCAAAACACCTTTGAGCACGCTGTTGGTCAAGTTG
>RFTA01000175.1 GCA_009923685.1 Actinomycetota bacterium | reverse complement strand
CGATGCACGACCCCGGGCTCATTTGTCAAATATTCGAGCAGATCAAATTCTTTTGTGGTTAGTTCGATTTCTGCGCCAGCGACAGTGACCCTTCTTGTGGCTGAATCGACTGTCAGATCGCCGATCACAGTCGTTGTCGAAATAGCTGAGTCTTGAGGTGTGATTCTTCGCGTCACTGCTCGAATTCGAGCAACAAGTTCGCGCAAACCAAATGGCTTGGCGACATAATCGTCGGCGCCAGTCTCAAGACCGAACACCCTGTCAATTTCATCTGCCCGTGCCGTCAACATAATTATTGGCACTCGTGACGTCAGGCGCACTTGTCGACATACTTCAAAGCCATCGAGATCAGGCAAACCGATATCAAGCAGCATCACATCAAAATCGGTCGCCGCAATTGCTTGTGCGCCAGTGGCCACATGAGTCACGGTCATGCCGGCAGATTGCAAACCGAGCATCAATGAAGTGGCGATCGCCTTATCATCTTCAACAACTAGAACTCGCACACTTATATTGTCGTATAGAAAGAGTCGTTTCGTGCAGTGTTCTGGTCGCCAAACGGTTATTCCACAAAAAATTGGATAAATCTTTGACATTGCTTGACCAGTCTTTTACTCGACGATCCCTATGTTTGGGTGCATGAAAACATCAATCGCCACAACAGTTTCAATTGCCGCAGTTTTGGTCGCCGGTGGTGCCGCTTTCGCGGTGAATTCGCAGGCATTGAATGGAGGCTCTCCGGCGAGCGAATCGGTGCCAGAAGTGCAGGTTTTAAGTCTTTCCGCAAACCCATCGGCGTCAAATGCCTCAGCCACCACGACCGTGCCCGGCACACAGACAACAATCGGTTCGCCCGAAGTCGACGCCCAAAACGAATATGAACTTGCCGGGGTAGGCGTCGTTTCGCTCAAACTTTCGTCGAACACATTGGCCGTCGCCAAAGTTCAGCCAGTTGTTGGCTTTACCTACTCAACTTGGCAAATCGCCGCCGATCAAGTTCGGGTCGAGTTTCTTTCGACAACTAGTGATATCGAGTTTCGTGCCCGACTGATCGACGGTCGTGTGGTTACCGATGTGCATTCGAGCGATATCGCACGAAAATCAAAAGTTCGTAGCGATGATGACGATGAAGATGATGAATATGAACACGAGGGCAATAAAAAGCATGAAGATCGCGATAAACACGAACAAAACGAAGGGCACGACGATGACGACTGAACGAAATCTCGACCATCTGTCTGGTGCAAACCGCAAACGCGACAAGCATCCGGCACGATCTGCACGAATTTTGACAACAGGGTTTTCAATCGCCGCGGTTTTAGGTCTCACTACTGGCTATTCTGCCGCAGCAACTAAAAAAGTTGTTGACAATGCGAGTCAAAACAATGTCGAAAGTGTCAAGGCTTCAGTGGCGGTATTGCAAAGTCTTGTTGCACAAATACCTCAACCTGTGGCAGCCGCTGTGCCAGTCGATTCGACGACACTGGGGCTCGCGGTCAGTTCACCGAAAAGTGCAATTGTGGCGATGCCCGTGCAAACGCAACCGCAACTCCAAAGAATTCAGATTCAAGTGCCCGCGACGCCAAATCCCGCGACAACTTCTAGTGGCTCAAAATAGTAGATACAAAGTTCGTCTGAAAGTTCTTCAATGACAACTCGGTTCGCCACATCGCAAATTAT
>RFTA01000174.1 GCA_009923685.1 Actinomycetota bacterium | reverse complement strand
TTCTTCTTGCAACCACACCAGCTCTTTGGCGTTCTTATATTTCGACAATATTCGTTTGATCTGTTCAATCGGAAACGGATATAGCTGCTCGAGTCGTACGATCGCAAACTTTGCGCCACGCTTCTCACGCTCGGCAAATGCATCCCAGGCAACTTTGCCACTGCAGAAAATAATTCGTGTAACGTCGTCGGCATTCGTGATGGTCGGGTCGTCGAGCACTTCTTCAAAACTTCCGGTTGTCAACTCATCTATTCGTGAGCGACTTTGTTTCATTCGCAACGGCTGTTTCGGAGAAAAAATCACCAGCGGCTTGATGTGATCTTGCTTCACCTGTCGACGCAACAGGTGAAAATATTGCGCCGCGGTGGTCGGGTTGCAAACCTGAATGTTGTCTTCGGCGCACAATTGCAAAAATCGCTCAATGCGTGCCGACGAGTGCTCTGGCCCCTGCCCTTCGTAGCCGTGCGGCAACAGCAATACCAGCCCATTGCGTTGCTGCCATTTGTCTTCGGCAGCCACCAAGTATTGGTCGATGATTATCTGCGCGCCGTTTACGAAGTCGCCGAATTGCGCCTCCCACATCACGAGCGCTTTTTGATTGGCATGTGCGTATCCATATTCGAAACCGAGTGCCGCATATTCGCTCAACAACGAGTCGTACACCCAGAATTTTCCGGTCGCACCAGGTATCTGCGCCAGCGGCACGAAGCGACTCTCGTTCAAATAATCAATCAATGTCGAATGTCGATGACTAAAAGTTCCGCGACGCGAATCTTGACCCGCGAGTCGAACCGATGTGCCCTCGAGCACCAAACTGCCGATCGCCAGCGCTTCGCCAGTTGCCCAGTCGATTTCGCCGTCGTTGGCAACCATTGCATCTCGTGCGTCAAACTGACGCAACAATTTCGGGTGCACCATAAAGTTGCTCGGGTAGTTGCGAAGTTGGGTCAACACAGCATCCAAATTTTTGCGGGGTGCTCCCGTTTCGAAATGTGGAACAACACCTATCGGTGCAGGAGGTCTTGCGGCGATTACTTTTTCTGTCGTCTTGGCACGTGTCTGCTCGAGTGCGCCCTGCAGTTTCGCCTGATAATCGGTGAGCGACTTCTCGGCTTGGTCGACTGTTATGTCACCTCGCTTGACGAGAGTTTCAACATATAGTTTGCGCACGCTACGACGCTCGGCAATCGCCTTGTACATCAGCGGTTGCGTGTAGCTCGGGTCGTCACCCTCGTTGTGTCCATAGCGGCGATAACAAATCATGTCGATCACGACGTCTTTATGAAATGTCTGACGATATTCAAAAGCCAATTGCGCGACGCGCACGCACGCCTCTGGGTCGTCACCGTTGACATGAAAAATCGGCGCCTGAACAGTTTTGGCGACATCGCTGCAATATTGCGACGATCGCGCATACTCAGGTGAAGTCGTAAAGCCAATTTGATTGTCGATGATCAAATGAATCGTGCCACCGACGCGATAACCAGACGTGTCGCTCATCGCCAAGCACTCGGCGACAACACCTTGACCGGCAAACGCTGCGTCACCGTGAATCGCCAGCGGCAACACGCTGTATGCGAGTGGTGGCTCAATCTGGTCTTGCAATGCGCGTACCGTGCCGAGCACTACCGGGTTGACGGTTTCTAAGTGACTCGGATTCGACACCAATTCAACATGCATC
>RFTA01000173.1 GCA_009923685.1 Actinomycetota bacterium | reverse complement strand
GTGCGTCGGGTGTGGGCACCGCGGCGATTCAAATTTGCAAGGCAATCGGCGCTTACGTCGTTGTCACATGCTCGGCAGGCAAACGCGATGCATGTTTGGCTCTTGGTGCTGATTTGGCGATCGACTACAAAACACAAGACTTTGTCGAGGTTGCATTGCAAGCAACGCACGGCAAAGGTGTGAGTGCCGTGCTCGATGTAATTGGTGGAGATTATTTGAATCGCAACGTCGCGGCCCTTGCTTTGAAGGGCTCGATCGTGCAGGTGGGCTTGATGGGTGGCGGCTCGACGGCATTCAATATCGGAGCATTGATGCCCAAGCGGGCACGATTGATCGGCACGGTTTTGCGCCCGCGTCCGGTTGAAGAAAAAATCGCTTTGACACAACGTTTCATCGGCGAAATGATTCCGTTATTCGAGGTCGGAAAATTGCGACCAGTAATTGATCGTCGATTTGGTCTAGATCAAATTAGCGAAGCCCACAGCTTTATGGAGAGCAACGCCAACACTGGCAAAATTGTTATTGACGTTTGTTGAGCGCGACATAGTCGCGTTGCTCGACGCCCGTATACCACTGGCGCGGGCGGCTGATTTTTTGCGCGTCATCTTTGAGAAGTTCGTTGTAGTGGCTTAGCCAACCGACCGTGCGAGGAATTGCGAACAAAACCGTGAACATGTCGATTGGAAAACCAAGCGCCTGATAAATCAACCCCGAATAAAAGTCGACATTCGGATAAAGCTTGCGTGAAATGAAGTATTCGTCGTTGAGTGCAACTTCTTCGAGCTTGAGAGCGATGTCGAGCATCGGGTTTTTGCCCGTCACATCAAAAACGTCGTAGGCGGCTTTTTTGATGATTGCTGCGCGCGGATCGTAGTTCTTGTAAACGCGGTGACCGAAGCCCTGCAGTCTGCCGTTGCCAGCCTTGACCGACTTGATGAACGATTCGACGTTGTCGAGGCTGCCGATTTCGTGCAACATGTTGATCGCCGCCTCGTTGGCACCACCGTGAAGCGGGCCATAAAGCGCAGATGATGCAGCCGACATTGCGCTGAACGGATCAGCATGTGACGAAGCGACGACGCGCATCGCGGTTGTGCCGCAGTTTTGCTCGTGGTCGGCATGCAAGATGAATAGAAGATCCATCGCTTTGGTGAGTCGTGGATCAACCGTATGGTCGTCGCCGAGCCTGAACATCATGTTCAAGAAATTCTCCGAGTAGCTCATCGAATTGTTCGGTGAGACGAATTGCAGACCCATGCTGAAGCGGTAGCACATCGCCGCAATCGTCGGAACCTTGGCGATGAGTCGCAGAACTTGTTTGTCGAGGGCGCCAGGCGCAAAAATCTCTTTTGACTCGGGATAAAACGTGCCGAGCGCGGCGATCGCCGAGATGAACATGCCCATCGGATGGGCGTCGTAGTGGAAGCCGTCGACGAAACGCTTGCGCATGTTTTCGTGAATCATCGTGTGATGGGTCACGTCGTATGTCCACTTTTTGAGCTGTTCTGTATTCGGTAACTCACCATTGAGCAACAGGTATGCAACCTCGAGGTAGGTCGATTTTTCTGCGAGTTGTTCGATTGGATAACCGCGATAGCGCAAGATGCCTTTTTCGCCGTCGATGTATGTCACTGAAGATGCACATGCGGCCGTTGACAAGAACGCCGGGTCATACATTCGCAAGTCGGGGTCG
>RFTA01000172.1 GCA_009923685.1 Actinomycetota bacterium | reverse complement strand
GCCGTTGGTTCGGTGGAATGGTCGGCAACCATGTTGCCGACATCGTGGCGCGGTATGGCGAATCGAGCGAGGTGCCTAAAGCATTGACCGACTACATCAAAGGTCGCGAAGGCTACGACTATAAACAGCACGGTCAGGCTGGCAACACTCACACGACTTTTGTGCCCGATTCGATCGTCGATCGTTTTTGCATTTTGGGCAAAGTTGAAGATCACATTGTGCGGCTAAAAGAACTTAAAAACTTGGGCGTCGATCAGTTCTCGGTCTATCTGCAGCACGACGGCAAAGAGCAAACTCTTGAGGCCTATGGCAAACACATTTTGCCCGAGATTGCGGCGCTGACCCAGGCCACGAAATAGTCATGTTGATGCGCCGAATCGCGTATCGCAGTTCGATGTTTGTAGTTGCGATCGCTTCGGTGGTTGCCCTTTGGGAGTTTTATAAAATCGTCGGCCCACAAGACGGTGGCAAACTTTTTGGGGTAAGCATTTTGCCGCGAGCAAACAACACGGCGATGCCTCATGTTTGGACGATGCTCAGTCGATATGGTCGACCTGAAGTTCGCGGTAGCGACACGAAAATTTGGTCGGTCGTTTTGTCGGGAACATTGTTCTCGTTGCGACTTTCGCTCGTCGGTTTTTTCATGGGCACAACGATCGGTGTCGGTCTTGCGGTGTTGATGTCGCGATACAAGGTTGTACAGCGCGGGTTGTTGCCATATCTCGTGATGTCACAAACTGTGCCGCTGATCGCGCTTGCACCATTGGTCGTGAGTTGGGGCGGCAAACTCGAAATCGGCTCGTTCGTTTGGCCGAGGTGGTTGTCGGCGTCGATACTCGGAACATTTTTGGCGTTTTTTCCGATTGCGGTCGGCACACTGCGCGGTTTGGCGAGCGCGCCAGCAGCCGCAGTCGAATTAATGGATAGTTATGCCGCCTCATGGAAACAGACGCTGTTTAAATTGCGATTTCCCGCAGCGGTGCCGTTCATGGTGCCGGCATTCAAACTCGGTGCATCTGGTGCCGTGATTGGCGTGGTCGTCGCCGAGATCAGCACCGGTCTTAAGGGCGGCATCGGTCGGTTGATAATCGAATATGCGCGCGAAGCAACTGGCGACCCAGCAAAAGTTTTCACCGCAGTGTTTGGCGCCGCGGCACTCGGCATAACGATGTCGGGTTTGGTCGCGTTGTCAGATGTTTTGTTAATGCGAAATCGACCAAAGGAGACAAGCGCATGAGCGCACTGCAAGTTGCTGGCGCAAGCAAGATTTTTAATCAGGGCACGGCTAAACAAGTCGACGCCCTTGTTGATGTGAGTTTGACGGTTGATCCCGGTGAATTTGTGTCGCTAATCGGCCCATCGGGTTGTGGCAAGTCAACGCTTTTGCGCTTGATTGCAAACTTGCTTGAGCCGACATCTGGGTCGGTGAGCGTGAACAACAAAACTGCTGCGCAGGCAAGACTCGACCAAGACTACGGAATGGCTTTTCAACAAGCCGGATTGTTCGATTGGCGAACTGTGAGCAAAAATATCGAGTTACCACTTGAGCTCAAGGGCTGGGATAAATCAAAACGAGAGTCGCGAGCCAAAGAAATGCTTGAACTCGTCAAGTTGCCCGAGTTCGCCGAGTTGTATCCGTGGCAACTTTCGGGTGGCATGCAACAGCGAATTGCGATCGCGCGGGCGCTTGCTGCGCACCCACAGTTGTTAT
>RFTA01000171.1 GCA_009923685.1 Actinomycetota bacterium | reverse complement strand
GTTTGCGCTCAAAAAAGCGATGTTGCCAGCGGTCGGTGTTTTGGGTGGTTTGGCAACAGGTTTAGGTTTGGCGACCAAAGCGGCAGTCGAGGATCAAAAAGCGCAAGATTTGTTGGCGCAACAGTTACGCACGAGCGCTATGGCAACCGACGACGTAATTGCGCAAAACGAACAATTTATTAGTTCTATGTCAATGTCTAAAGCGGTTGCCGACGACGAGTTGCGTCCAGCGATGGCGAACCTTGTGCGTTCAACGGGGTCGGTTGAGGTTGCACAAAATTTGATGAGCACGGCGCTTGATATTGCGGCGGCAACTGGCAAGGATTTGGAAACTGTCACAATGGCGTTGGGTAAAGCTGCAAACGGTCAAACAGCGGCGCTAACAAAACTTGACCCGTCGCTTAAAGGCGTCATTGACTCATCGTCGACGTTGGACGATATTACTAATGCGTTGTCGGTGTCGTTTGGTGGCGCGGCCGACGTTGCGGCGCAATCATACGAGGGTCGTATGAAGTCGATGAAAATTGCTATGGACGAAACAAAAGAGTCGATCGGCGCGGCGTTGTTGCCGGCGTTGCAAAAGTTGTTAGAAATTTTGCAACCAGTCGCAAAATGGGCGCAGGAAAACACCAAATTATTTTTGATTATTGTTGGTGTGATTGGCGGTTTGGCTGCCGCGATAGTTGTCGCCAACGTGGCAATTAAAGCATGGACGATTGCCACACAGGTCGCCACAGCGGCGCAAACGTTGTTTAATTTTGTTATGTCAGCAAACCCGATAGCGCTGGTCATTTTGGGTATTGTCGCGTTCGTTGCGGCATTGGTCGTGCTATACAACAAATTCGAGGTTGTCCGCACGGTAGTCAACACGGTGTTTAACGCAATCAAAGTTGGTGTGACAACTAGTCTAGATTTTTTGACAAGTTATTTTGAAGGCGTGTTAAACATTTACAAAAACATATTTAACGCAATAGCAAAACTATGGAATAGCACAATAGGTAAATTGTCATTTAAGTTTCCTGATTGGGTGCCGGGTTTTGGTGGCAAAGGTTTTAGCGTGCCGAACATACCTATGTTGGCCGAAGGTGGCATAGTGAATTCGCCTACGTTAGCGATGATCGGTGAAAAGGGCCCTGAAGCGGTTGTGCCGTTAAATCGCAATAATGGTGTTGGCGGTATTACGGTGAACGTGAACGGCGGTTTGTCGACTAGCGCCGAAATCGGTCAGGCGGTAGTGAACGCTATTCGCGCATACAACAGGTCGGCAGGGCCAGCACAGATACAGGTCGCGTAATGGCTGGCACAGCAATCGTTGGCGCGGGCAATTACAGCCTAGAAATCGACACAGGGTTTCTACAGGACGCGTTTATACTTGATGACGCGACCGCTGGCGTGTTAAACAACACAACATACGTTTTGGACGGCACAACAAATTATGCGACGGTCACAACGGGTGTAAATAACATTGTTGTCAAACGCGGCAGACGCGATCAAGGCGACCAATTCAGCGCAGGCACAATGGTGTTTAACATGCTTGACACAAGCGGTCTATTCAACCCGTTTGACACAAATAGCCCGTATTACGACCCGACGACGGCTCAACCCGGTTTAGCACCAATGCGACACGTCAGACTGGCTCGATACGACAGCACGAACACAAAACAATATTTGTTTAACGGTTACGTTGTCAATTATGACTACAACTTTGCGTTAGGTGGTATCGACACCGTGACGGTGTATT
>RFTA01000018.1 GCA_009923685.1 Actinomycetota bacterium | reverse complement strand
GGTTTTGGCTCGCCAGGTGGCACAAGGGCCATGCCCGTTGCGATTGAAATTATTTCGTCATCACCTTCGACGTCTTCGACGAGGCTGTTCCACGCGCCACACGAACCGCATCGCCCCGCCCACTTCGGAACCCCCGCACCACAGTCTGTGCATCGATATACGGTGCGAAGTTTTACCATCTCGCACTAGACATTATTCGCTGGGTGTACTGCTCGTCCTACGGCGCTTATATACAACACTGACGATCACAACGGCCATCAACGCAAGCCACGCGAAAAGCAAAAACTTGAAAAAACCAGCAATAAGTCGAGCAATCGTTGCCTTTACTGCAGTGTTTCGTGAGGTTGTCAGCACCGATTGCTCGCTGCCGTCAAGGGGCACGCGCCAAGTCACTGTGTTCTCGGTATCTATGCCGGTTGTGCGCTCGATTACCCCCGGCAGCGTGGCGACAAAGTCAATCGTCATTGCTTTGCCTAGATCAAGCCCTGCCTGCTCGATGTTTTCGGCAAATGGCGCGCCGCCAATAATTTTTAACATCTGAGAATCGGCAAAAGCGTTCAACCCTCCGTCAACTTGCAATACACCGTCAAGTTTGAATGTTGAGTCGGTATCTTTGCCGCTGCGTGTCAGCGACATTTGTTTGAACGGACCATATTCGCCGCTCAACTGATCGAGCAATACGCCTGCTTGTTCGGCGTTGTCAAATGTGTGCGTCAAAGAAACCTGAAGTCCGCCGTCGACGGTTTTGTTTGGGCGGGTGACAACCCAACCAGCAGCCTTGATGTCATCAAAACGCAGGTCGTCGGCCAAATTTGGCGCTGCCGCAACGACTTGCGAATCGGCGATCAAATTGACCGTTATCGAACCCGCGCCACTTTGGGCGACATCGATTGTGACGACCGTATTTACTTGGCACGAGCACAACGCCAATGCGCCAATGACGACAACTACAAATTTAAGGTTTAAGAAACGACGCACGCCTTGGCTAGTTTACGCAGCCACCCGTTGTCGCGCATGTGCCAACGCCCGAGCGTTTGCACAAACTCGGCTCACTCAGGTGTGGGTGTGGTTTCGCCAGCGCCGGCAAGTTCGACTGCTGCCGGTGGCGCAAAGCCCTCGACTGCCTTGAACGAGAAACGTTTTTCTTCTGGCTTCTCTGGGTCGTCTTCAACGCCGATGACGATGATTTCACCAGCATGAAACTCTTTGTTGAGAAGTTTTTCTGAAAGCGGATCTTCCAAGAAGCGCTGCATTGCCCGACGCAACGGTCTGGCACCGAGTTGCGGGTCGTAACCGCGCTTGGCAAGCAATTCTTTTGCTTCGACTGTGAGTTCAAGACCTAGGCCAAGACCTTCAAGCTGACTCGTCAAGCGCTTGCTCATCAAGTCGACCATCTGCACGACTTCGCTCATCGCCAACTCGTGGAACACGATCACTTCGTCGATGCGATTCAAGAACTCAGGCTTGAACTGCGTCTTCAAGGCTTCGTTGACCTTGTCGCGCATGCGGGCGTATGAAAGGGCTTCGTCATTCTTGCCAAAGCCGACATTCGCCTTGCGCAAGTCTTGCGTGCCGAGGTTTGATGTCATGATCAAAACCGTGTTTCTAAAGTCGGTGCTGCGACCCTGAGCATCGGTCAGGCGACCTTCTTCAAGAATCTGAAGCAACGTGTTGAACACATCAGGGTGGGCTTTTTCGATTTCGTCGAACAACACCACCGAGAACGGTTTGCGACGTACGGCCTCTGTCAACTGACCGCCTTCTTCATAACCCACATACCCAGGCGGCGAGCCAACTAGGCGACTGACCGTGTGCTTCTCCATATATTCGCTCATGTCGAGAGCGATCAAGGCTTGTTCGTCACCAAACAAGAACTCGGCCAAAGTTTTTGCGAGTTCTGTTTTGCCGACGCCAGTTGGCCCCAAGAAGATGAACGAACCGCTCGGGCGCTTTGGATCTTTCAAACCTGCACGTGTGCGACGAATGCTCTGGCTCACCGCTTTGATCGCATCTTCTTGACCGATGATTCGCTTGTGCAGTTCGCTTTCCATGTTCAGCAACTTGGCGGTTTCTTCTTCGGTCAATTTGAAAACCGGAATGCCAGTCCACATGCTCAAAACTTCGGCGATCGACTCTTCGCTGACCTCGTCGAACAAGTCAATGCCTTGTGCCTTGACATCGACTTCTTTTTGCGCGCGCTCTTCAAGCAACGAGCGTTCTTGATCGCGCAAGCGGCCTGCTTCTTCGAATCGTTGTTCTTCGACGGCACGCTTCTTTGCCTCTTGCACTTCGTTGATCTTGTTTTCGATTTCTTTCAGATCAGGTGGTGTCGTCATGCGCTTGATTCGCAAACGGCTGCCGGCCTCGTCGATTAGGTCAATTGCCTTGTCGGGCAAAAAGCGATCTGAGATATATCGGTCGGCAAGGTTGGCGGCCGAAACAAGAGCCTGATCGGTGATCGTCACGCGGTGGTGGGTCTCGTATTTGTCGCGAATGCCCTTGAGAATTTCGATTGTGTGAGCCACCGAAGGTTCGTCTACTTTGACGGGCTGAAAACGGCGCTCGAGCGCGGCATCTTTTTCGAAGTGTTTTCTGAATTCGTCGAGCGTTGTTGCGCCAATTGTCTGCAATTCGCCACGCGCCAGCATCGGCTTAAGAATCGACGCAGCATCGATCGCGCCTTCGGCGGCACCTGCGCCAACGAGAGTGTGAATCTCGTCGATGAACAAAATAATGTCGCCGCGAGTTTTAATCTCTTTGAGCACCTTCTTCAAGCGCTCTTCAAAATCACCGCGGTATCGACTGCCTGCGACGAGTGCACCTAAGTCGAGCGTGTACAGCTGTTTGTTCGTCAAAGTTTCAGGCACTTCATTGGCGACAATTTTTTGGGCCAAACCTTCGATGATCGCCGTTTTGCCGACGCCAGGTTCACCGATCAACACGGGGTTGTTCTTGGTGCGCCGCGACAAAATTTGCATCACGCGCTCCATTTCTTTGTGTCGACCAATCACCGGGTCAAGTTTTTTGTCGCGCGCGAGTTGCGTCAAGTTGCGACCAAACTGATCAAGAATTTGGCTGCCACCTTTTTCTTGTGGCGTGTCTTTGGCACCGACCGGTTCGCCTTCGCCCTTGCCACCCGGGCCCTGATATCCGCTCAACAATTGAATGACTTGTTGACGAACTCGACCGAGGTCTGCACCGAGTTTTACGAGCACCTGGGCCGCGACGCCTTCGCCCTCACGAATAAGACCGAGCAAAATGTGCTCTGTGCCGATGTAGTTGTGACCGAGTTGAAGTGCCTCTCGCAACGACAGTTCGAGAACCTTTTTCGCCCGCGGAGTAAATGGAATATGACCCGACGGTGACGACCCACCTTGGCCGATGATCTCTTCGACCTGTGCACGCACAGCTTCTAACGAGATGCCGAGTGCCTCTAGACCCTTGGCTGCAACGCCTTCACCTTCATGAATAAGGCCGAGCAATATGTGCTCTGTGCCGATGTACGAGTGATTGAGCAACCGCGCTTCTTCTTGGGCGAGAACTACGACTCTGCGAGCCCTGTCGGTAAATCTTTCGAACAACTCTGACCGCCTTGTGCGTCAATCTAAAGTGACTTTCCTAAAGTGTATCGGTGCGGGCACGGCTATTTAAGTCGCGTGACGACCCTCACAATGCTTAGTTCGTAGATTCACAAGGCGAGTTGCCTAGCCTGTGGATATGGCAGTTTCTTCGCCGTTACTTTCTTTACCACTTATGGATATTGATCGTCAACGGGTTGAATCTGCATTGCTGACCGCCGTAAAAAACCGCGATGCGCATCTCAACGAATTAGCCGCGCATTTAATAGTCGCCGGCGGCAAACGACTTCGACCAGTGATGGCGGTTGCCGCTGCCGCGGTTGGCAACGACGAACCAGTCAGCGACGATGTCATTCAAGGTGGCATCTCTTGCGAACTTGTTCATCTTGGTTCGCTATATCACGACGATGTAATGGACGAAGCCGCGACGCGACGTGGCGTCGACACCGTAAACGCACGATGGGGTAACTTGCAGGCAATTTTGGCTGGTGATTTCTTGTTGGCCAAAGCCTCAGAAATCGCTGCGGCGCTCGGCACTGAAGTCGCGACTCTATTGGCCCAAACGATTGGTCATCTTTGTGAAGGACAGATCGAAGAACTTACCAAGGCGTTCGATGTTTCTCGGTCTGTGCCGTCGTATTTAGTCAGCATCGAGGGCAAAACTGCATCGCTTTTCTCAACCGCGGCTCGCATTGGTGCGCTAGTTGCCGGTCATGATCGTGCAGTTGTCGAAGCACTGACAAGTTATGGCACGGCATATGGCATGGTATTTCAAATTGTCGACGACATTTTGGATGTCATCGCCACCGACGCCGAACTAGGCAAACGTGCGGGGCACGATATGGAAGAAGGCATTTACACTCTTCCGGTGTTGTTGACTCTCAAGAGCGATTCGACAGACGCTCTTGAATTGCGCGACTTGCTCGGACGACCCTTTACTGGCAACGATCGCGACGCGGCTCTGGCGATTGTCCGCTCGAACACCGGCATCGCACACGCAATTGAAACCGCAAGTGAATATGTCGCGATTGCCGAGAGCGAATGCAACAAAATGCCCGCCTCGAAGGCGACAGATGCATTGCGCGAAGCACCGCGCGTTTTGCTGAACTCGGTTATCCGCTAACTGCGGTCACTGTTGGCGAGTTTTAGCGAAGTTCGTGAACACGCAAAATTAATTCGCGTGAATCTGGGTCGAGCTGTCGACCAGCAATTCTTTCGGTAAGAATTATCGCCTGAGCAGGGTCGTCGACCAGGCCAGACCACCTTATGTATCCACCCATTAACCCGTGCAGGCGCTCGCTCACTTCTTCGGCGTGCACGACAATCTTTAGGCCACGTTGAATCAACTTTGAAAGCTCGGTATAGAACAATTTCAACCAAGGGTCTAAATCATCCGGTAGTGGCATCGGACGGTGCTGATACGGCATCTGCAACTCTTCATAACTATGCAGGTTGTGCGGCGCGGTGCTGATTGAAATGACGCAACCGAATTCGTTTTCGCGAAGCCAAATTATTTCTTCTTGGCGTCGAACACGACGATGGTTGACACCAAAACCACCGGGTCGCTCACAAATCGCGAGTTTGTCTTTGATGATCCAAGTCAAGTTTCTCGGCAAAATGCCAAGCGCCCACTTACCCCGTAACTTTTGTGGCACTAACGAGCCTTTACACTTGACTCGTTATTTAATATCGTTTCGAACATCGAAAGAGCACAATATCACAGCAATTTAATGCTTTGAGTTGATTTGCAAACGTTGTTGGCTTCGGCGCACCTCACGGTTCATTCCGATTTCACACGCAGTTGTCGTGCCACGCGCAACTTCAAGCACACGTTCAACAGTTGCCGCATCAGGCGGGTAGATATCTGTAAGCCAAATACGAATTGCGCGTCGAGCCAAAGCGACAGGTGCAATTGCCAGAGCCTTGGCGTCGGTCGGGTCAAGCTGTTTTGCGATTTCATCCAAAAATTCTGCGTCTTGCCTGAATAGTTCGGCTTGACGGGCGAGAATCGGCGCGATATCTCGCTGTGAAATTTCGTTGACTAGCGGCAGAAGTTTGTTTCTGACTTGGTTTCGCAGAAACTTCATCTCTGCATTTGTCGGATCATCAACAAAACAAATTTCAAACTCACGACATAGTTTTTCGGTTTCACTTCGCCGTAAATTCAGAATCGGATGACTCTTGTTGTGTTGCATTCCGGCAAGCCCCTGCAAGCCTGCACCGCGCAATAAATTGATCATCAGTGTTTCTGCCTGGTCGTCGGCGGTGTGTCCCGTCGCGATATTTTTTGGCAACACCGAATATCGTGCGTCGCGGGCACGAGCCTCAAGATTTGCTCCGGGTTCAACTTTGATCGTCTTGCTGACAAATTCGGCGCCAAGTTGTTCGGCGAGTGAGGCGACGATCTTTGCCTCTTGGTCTGAACCCTCGCGAAGAGAGTGGTCGACATGAAATGCGGTTACTTCGCAGCCATTCAAGACTGCGAGTAGAAGCATCGCCATGCTGTCCCTGCCACCAGAGACCGCGCAGTCGAGTTTTGAGCCATTTGCCCCAAAGTTGCAGCGCGCCAAGAGATCATTGGCAAACTCACTGGCTTTTAGTTTGGCAAATAGGGCATTCATCGGCCCGGGCCGATTATTTCTGGGCTTGTCGCTGGCGACGATTCGGGTATTTCAGCGCCGTAACTGACTTCAAATATCCGGCCACCAAACCGATCAGCGCACCGATGCCGGCGATCAACAAACCTGCACCTAACCACCAGTGCCAAACAACTGCAGAAATCATCGCCGTAATGTTAGCGATTATTTGATTGTTGAGCGAATCACGCGCCAAGTTCTTTTGTGTGTTCAGGCGCCGAAATTTGTCGCGGCGCCGAATCAATGTTCGATATTTCGGTCAATTCAGCCGATGTCACGCCCACGTCTTTAAATTTGCGCAAGGTTGCCAACATGCGACCTTCGATTGAGCCCACCATTTTGTTGTAGGCACCGATGGCTGTCTCGAGACCGCGTCCTGTCTTTTCAACGCTTTCAAGCACCGTGTCTACGCGCTCATATAGTTCGCGACCGAGTGCCGCGATTTTTTCGGCGTGTTCGGCGATCTGAAATGCCTGCCAACCTTTTGCGACGGCAAGAAGCAAAGCCAAAAGGTTTACAGGCGAAGCAATCAGCACTCTGCGCTGCATCGCAACTTCGAGCAAACTACTGTCGCTACGCAATGCGTCAGCCAAAAAAGACTCGCCAGGAATAAACATGATCACATACTCGGGCGAACGTTCGAACTGCTCCCAATATTTTTTGTCGGCCAAAACTTTGGCGTGTCCGGCCAAAGCCTTGGCGTGTTCACTTAGTAGTTGTTGACGCAATGTCGTATCTGAAGTTTCTTGCGCCTTCAAGTATGAATCGAGAGGCGTCTTCGAGTCGATAACGACGCAACCATCGTTAGGCAATTTGATGACCGCATCTGGACGCTGTGTTTTGTCGTTGCCGGTGACGGTCGTCTGCTCGAAGAAATCGCAATATGGCAACATGCCGGCGAGTTCAATGACATTGCGCAGTTGTTGTTCGCCCCATGCACCGCGGGCACTGGTTGATTTGAGCGCCGACTGCAACGCAGAGGTGGTCTGATTCAATGTGTCGATTTGCCTGCTGATTGTTTCGGTTACACCGACGGTATTTGTGTAGTTCGACTGCAGAGAAGAAACAGCACTACGAAGTTCGTTCATTTGAGTTGCAACCGGGTCGAGAAGATTCTTGGTCTCAGAAGTCAATGTCTGCGTGCGTGCCTGGTATGTGCGATCAATTTGCAAGTTGACATTTTCGAGGGCTTGCTGAGTAGCTTTGCCGACTTGTGCATCGACCGCAGTTTTAACCGCGTCGATAAGCGCCGTTTGATCAAAATTTTGTGGAGCCACAGAAATGTTGCCGGCACCATTTTGACGAAACAACAAAACTCCAAGGCTGGCTACTGCTACAACCAATAAACCGACGATTAGTTCCATCATCACAGTGTGGCACGGGGGTGTCGCTAGATTGACCGTATGGAATCGCAGAAAATTGTCGATAGCCCTGTTGGTTGGGTGCAAGATCACATTCGCTCTTATGTCGAAAGCAACGGCAAAGAGGGCCACATTTGGCGTGGTGTTCCGACTTTGTTGTTGACTACTACTGGTCGAAAGTCGGGTGAACTTCGCCGCACGGCGTTGATTTACGGTCGCGACGGCGAAGATTTCGTTCTCGTGGCGTCAAAGGGCGGTGCACCGAAAAATCCTTTGTGGTATGAGAATCTCGTCGCTAACTCAAAAGTGACCGTTCAGGTTGGCGCCGAGATTTTTGATTGTGAGGCCTCCACATATCAAGAACACGGTGCGGCCGGTGAACACCGTCAAAAAGTGTGGGATTCACTAGTCGCCGTTTGGCCAGGTTTCGCAGAGTATCAAACCAAAACCTCTCGCCGCATTCCGCTGGTGCGGTTGAAAAAAGTCAGCTGATTTTTTTGCCGGCGCCGAGCAATAACGCCGCGCCCGCGAGTGGAACATAAGCGAGCAGCACACCAACGAGCGGCAACAATTTGGCTTCGGCGACGAGCCACGCGATTGGCAGTAAAAAAAAGATATTGATCGCGCCGACGCTAAGCGAAATCGGCAAGTGTCGATTGATTTTCTTGCTCATGTGTTGGTAGGCGTGGGTGCGATGGGCGATGTAGACACGTTCTAGTGAAATCAGCCGTCGCAACAAAGTGACCGTGGCATCGGTGACGAATACTCCGAGCAAAATAATTGTCGACCATGCGATTAGCGGTTCGTCTTTGGCGACGACGAGCGAGATCGCGCCAAGTGTGAACCCGATAAAGCCGCTTCCGACGTCACCAAGAAATATTTTTGCTGGCGGCAAATTGAAATACAAGAAACCAACTACGGCAGCGGCGAGCACGGCAAAGACAGCCCAAAGATCTGATTCTGATTTCATGAACAAAAAAACCGCAATTGCTACAGAAGTTGAAAGTGTTTGAATACCCGTGATCAGATCGATGCCATCCATGAAATTAAAAAGATTGAGCATCCACACCAGATAAATCACGGCTGTGATGTTGCCGACGACGCCAAAGTCGATTGTTGATTCGAAAAATGGCAGTGCGGGCAAGCCGCCCATGAGCCATACAGCAGCTATCGCGCAGAGAAAATGGCCGATGAGGCGCCACTTCGCCGAAGTTACGAGCGTGAGATCGTCAAGTCGTCCAATTATCGCAATGATAAGACCCGGCAAAACCAGGCTGAACAAGACGCGATTTGTAACGGTGTCGTTGAGGCAAAGCACAAGCATGCCGACACAAAACGCAATGACGATCGCTATTCCTGCGCCGCGCGGGGTGGGTGAGATATGCGAGCTTCGTTCGTTGGGGATGTCGAGCTGATTTTTTTGAAGTGCCATTTTTCGAACAATTATCGTTGAAACAAAACTTATTATTGTGACCAGCAAAATCGATAAGACGATCATTTTTTTCTGCTTTGAAACCATTCGACGGTTGCGTCGATTTCGCTTTGCAAACTAAATGGCGGGTTCCATCCAAGTTTTTGCTTAGTTCGAGAAATATCCAGTTGAAACGAGCCGCATAGTCCGTCGTAGGCACGAGGTTTGCCGATGATTTGGCTGCCCAATCGCAAGATCGGTAGCGGAACTTTCACGAGGCGCGC